>JALWBF010000096.1:14919-30298 GCA_027016055.1 Archaeoglobaceae archaeon
TAAAGAAGGCGAGATAAGGGCATACTTCCTACACAGATACGCTTTGAGAAGCGTGAACGAAAAGCTTACTCCTTTGGCGATGCAGAATGAAGAGATTTGCATGTTTAAAGTTAAAGGCAGGGATTTCTACGGCGTTTCCTTCCATCCGGAAGTCCTCAATAGGGAAATCATAGTGAACTTCCTTTACTTATGAGCTCCCTAACCTTCACGAGCCTTCTAACCCTCTCGACATCGATTCTGCCGTGCCTCTTAAAATAAGTTCCCACTATAAATCCGTCGCAGTATTTCGCAAATTTTGGAAGGTTTTCGGGCGTTACACCGCTTCCCACGAGCACGGGCATTTTTGCCAGCCTTCTGACCGCTTTAAGCTCCCTCAAGTTTACCTCCTCACCAGTCGCTTTGCCAGTGACTATTAAAGCATCGACCAAGCATCTTTCCGCATTTTCAACGTATTCCTCCAAATTTGCGAAGTGGTGGGCATGCTTAACGCAGATGTCCGCAAATATCATAGCGTTGCAGTCTATCGTTCTCTTATACCTAAGCACATCCCCAGCCATTCCTTCGAGCCATCCTTCTGGAGAAAGAGAAGCATAGAAAAGCTGATTGACCCTAATGAAATCAGCTTTAACAGCTTTAGCAATCGCAAGGGCTGAAAAGGGATCGTTTCTGAGCACGTTTATACCCAAAGGCAAGCCGGTCTCTTTTTTAATCTCCCAAGCCACAACGCTCATGCAAGCAACTACTTCTCCGCCCACATTTTTCAAAAAAGGCTTATCTCCGAAGTTTTCGACGATTATCGCATCTACTCCTCCTTCAGCTAAAGCCCTCGCATCTTCCAAAGCCGATTCGAAAACGTAATCGAATGACGAATAGTTTGGAGAGCCGGGAAGGGGCTTTAAATGGATAACGCCTATAATCGGGAGCATAGTTCATCTATCTTTTTCTCGATTCTGTCGATAATATCCTTGATATCCCTAATCTCCTCCTTCAACTTCTTAAAGACCTCATCGGCATCATCTCTAACCATGGCTCCATGTTGAGTCGGTTCTATTATTCCGGATTGCTCCAAAACTCTCAAGGAGTATCTAACCTTATGCTTCGGAAGCTTGATTATCTCCGCAAGCTTGAATATTCCGATGGGCTGATTCCTTTCAACGAGGTCGAGAATTTCCAAGTGTCTGAGTGCCACTTCCGCCTCTTGCTTTAACTTCCTCAAAACCATGTCAAATGTTAGCAAGAAAAATTTAAAAATTTTTTGTATCCTCAATTATAATTAAGATTTGAAGAGCTCGATCTCAAGCTTCTTCGGATCGTATTTCCAATCGGCCGGCAGAATACCCTTCTCCTTGTAATAATTCGAGAGCCTCCAGATCTTGGCTTCGATCAGCTGCAGACCCCTCATGTTGTGCTTATCCTTCTTATGAACTTCCAAATGCTTCCTTAACCTTATTGCCTTCTTAATGAGTGCTTTCAGGTCTTCGGGCAAACCTATGTCTATTCCGTGCTCCTTCAAAATTCTCACGAGCTTCTTTCCCGTAACCTGCCTAACCGAAGGGATACCGTAGCGATCTCTTAGAATCATTCCGATCATGCTCGGCTCGTAACCTTCCTTATATAGCTCAACCACGAGCTTCTCAACCTCTTCCGGCTTCATCTCAACCCATTCCGGAGGATGATCCCTATAAACCCTCTTTGATCCCGATTTACCCCTCCTCCTCGCATGCATTCTCGCCATGAGCATCACCTCCCCACAAGGTCTCTACATCCGCTTAAATAAGTTGCGATCGATAAACCTTTATTCAAAGGGCTACCAATTCGGACAATGATCTTCGACGACATAGGTAGCTTCCCGCTGCCGAAAGGGATAACGAGAGACTGGGTTATGAGGAACCTCAACAGCAAGGAATACGAAGAGATGGTTCAGCGCGCTTTTTTGATGAAGGTAAACGCCGGCGTTGAGTGTCCGAATTACCCACAATTTCAGGATATGGTAGAACAGTTCATGCGCATCATTAGAAATTATCAGGAGGACGGATACCTCGTAATGAAGAGCGAAGCCAAGATAATAGAGCTCGAATACGTTGAAAAGATCGGTGCTGATGTCGTCAGAGTCTGCGTAACCGGTCCTTTCGAGCTTTACGTTAAGGAACTCGGAACTGTAATTTTCGACGACGTTCTTGAAAATCTCGCCAAATCCGTTGCGAGGTTCGTTGAGAACGCTTTAAAGTATCCGAACGTCGAATGCGTCAGCATAGATGAACCGAGCTTGGGATTGAATCCGGATCTGCAACCCACGGAAGATCAGCTAAGGATTGCTTTCGAGCCCTTTGATTTCGATGTAGATATTCAGATCCATCTGCACGCCCCTCTTTTCTACGAAAAGCTACTTGACATAGATACGATAGATGTAATCGGAATAGAATCCGCTAAAGATCCGTCGGCTTTGGATTTCGTAGATCCGCAAGATTTGGAATCACACGACAAAAAGCTCAGAGTTGGGATTGCGAGGAGCGATATAGACGGAATAATTGCGGAGTTCAATCAGAAGCATAACGTAAACGCTTGGGAAAACGAGGAACTTATCGTAAAGGCTGTAAACGAAATAGAGAGTCCGGAAGTCATAAAAAGCAGAATAGAAAGGGCATACGAAAAATTCGGTGATCTGATCGCATACGTTGGTCCCGATTGCGGTCTATTCAGCTTTCCATCGCAAGAATCCGCCGTTGCTCTGTTAAAAAACGTTAGGAGGGCACTGGATCTATGGACTACCTGAGCTACTTCATAACGGCTTTCACAACCATATTCGTTATAGTCGATCCCCCCGGCAACATACCGATGTTCATAGCATTAACCGAAAGGTTAACTCACGAGGAAAGGGATAGGGTTTCGAAAAAGTCCACAATTATAGCGGCCGGTCTGCTGATAGTGGTGGCATTAACCGGGGATCTTCTCCTCAACATATTTCACATCTCAATAGACAGTCTCAGAATAGCCGGTGGAATACTGCTTTTCGCAGTCGCATTGGACATACTGACGGGCAGCAGGGGAAAGGAAGCTTACGCAAAGAGGGGACTTAAGCATGCGGATGTTGATTCCTTAGCTGTTTTCCCGATAGCCCTTCCGCTATACACAGGCCCTGGAGCGATAACGGCGGCGATAGTCCTGAATTCCGAAGCAACGGATATCGTTTCAAGGATGCTCCTCGTTTTAGCCATAGTCGCCGTTTACGTTATCGTCAGGCTAACGCACATATACAGCGAGCTGATAATAAGGGTGCTTGGAAAAAGCGGTTCGGACATAATAGCGAGGCTTATGGCTATATTCCTAGCCGCAATAGGCGTAGAATTCGTTTTTGCCGGTTTGGCGGGTAAGCTTAAGGCAATCCTTCATTAAACCATTTCGCAAAATCCTTCGCATGATACGTTATTATCAGATCGGCTCCGGCTCTCTTGATAGAAATCAATATCTCGTAAACTATCGACCTCTCATCCAACCAGCCGTTCATGGTTGCGGCTTTTACCATGCTGTATTCCCCGCTAACGTTATAAGCTGCCGTAGGCACTCCGAATTTCTCCTTAACCCTTCGAACTATGTCGAGATAAGCTAAGGCCGGCTTGACCATCACTATATCCGCACCTTCCTTCAGATCGAGCTCGACTTCCCTCAAAGCTTCATCGCTGTTGTGAATGTCCATCTGGTAACTTCTCCTATCTCCGAACTTGTATCCGCTATCCGCAGCCTCTCTAAACGGTCCGTAGAAGCTCGAAGCGTATTTGGCTGAGTAGCTCATGATGGCTACATCGTCGTAACCTTCGGCATCGAGAGCGCTCCTTATTGCCTTCACCATTCCGTCCATCATGCCGGAAGGAGCTACGATATCCGCTCCGGCTTCAGCGTGACTTACTGCGATCTTACCCAGTATCGGTAGCGTTTCATCGTTCAGTATCTTCCCATCCCTAACAACACCGCAGTGTCCGTGCGTTGTGTATTCGCAGAGGCAGACATCGGTAACGATTACCGCATCCGGATACTCATGCTTGATTGTTCTCACAGCCCTCTGAACGACTCCGTTGCTTATGAAGGCGGAGGAACCGGTTTCATCCTTGTAAGAGGGAATTCCGAAGAGTATGAATGCCTTCAAACCCAATTCCATGGACTTTCCTACTTCTTCGGCAACGCTTTCAACGGGAATTCGATAGTAACCGGGCATCGAGCCTATCTCCTTCGGCTTGGAGATGTTCTCATCCACGAATATCGGCATTATAAGATCGTTTAGATCAAGCTTCGTTTCTCTGAACAGCGGTCTCAGGTGATCTTTCCTCAACCTTCTCAGCCTTAACTTCGGGAACTCCATAATCCTCCCCTCCGAAGATGAATTCGACAGCTTCGATGATATCAATCCTGCCGTTTCTTGCAGCTTCCCTAAGCCTTACGGTAGGCTTTCTCAAAAACTTCTTGACGAAAGATCTGACGAAATCTTCGATTATCGGAATGACGCTCTCATCAACACCGAACTTTGCGGAAAGCTTGTTGTATAACTCCCTTATCTCCTCATCCTTAACCTCCTCAGCAGCCAAATACATCAAACTTATAGCCTTCTTAGCCCTCAGATCCTTGAGTAACGATTTGAGATGCTCGAGCTCCTCCTTTATGATCTTCTCCGCTTTTTCAGCTTCCTTAAGTCTTCTCTTCAGATTTTCCTCGGCGATCATTCTAAGATCGTCGATCGTGTATAGCGTTACGCCTTCGACATCCGCAACGCTTTCCTCAACATCTCTCGGAAGAGCGATGTCTATGATTAAAAGCGGTCTATCTCTATCTTTCATTACCCTTTCGATCGTATCCCTTGTGATTATGTAGTTCGGAGCCGAGGTTGCGGAGAAAACTATATCGCATTCGGCTATCCATCTTTCAAGCTCATCGAACCTTACAGCTTTGCCCCCTATCTCTTCGGCTAACCTCTTACCCCTCTCGAAAGTTCTGTTCGCTATGTAAACTTCAGCTTTGCCAGATATCGCTCTTGCTACGGAAGTCCCCATCTCTCCGGCTCCGATGATGAGGACTTTTTTATCCTTCAAGCCGAAGGTCTTCTCCGCAAGCTCCACAGCAGCGGAGCCTATCGAAACCGAACCCTTATTTATCTTCGTTAGCCTCCTAACCTTAGTTCCGACGTGAATGGCCTTTCTGAAGACCACATCCAAAACTTCGCCTATTCCACCGAACTTCTTGCTTATGTGGTAGAAATCCCTAACCTGTCCGAGTATCTGATCCTCGCCGACGATCATCGATTCCAAGCCGGAAGCAACTCTCAAAAGATGCTCAAGGCATTTTTCTCCCTTGTATATATCGAGTATCCTCTGAGATACTCCCATTTCGCTTGCGAATTCCCTAAGCATATCCTCCGTATTCTTGCCGACTACGTAAACCTCGACTCTGTTGCAGGTAAAAAGGAGGGCGCATTCTTTGATATTGGGATACGATAAAATGCGTTTGATAAGTAATCCGCAATCACCGTGCCAAGCTTTCTCAATTTCTTTAATAGAAGCCTTCTTGTGAGAAACAACCAAACTCGCAATTTCCATCATTCCACCTCTTTTAAGCTTAGCTATGGACTTTATAAGATTTAGGATTTTTCCCGCCGACCGTTTTGTCGTATAATATTATATTATGTTAAAGATCGATTTGACGCAAAAGCTTTTAAAAACGTTTTGATAAATAATCCTTGAGCCGGGGTTGCAGAGTGGTACTGCGCCGGCCTTGAGAGCCGGTGCCCGCAAGGGCTCCTGGGTTCGAATCCCAGCCCCGGCGCTTTCTTCGGCATAAGTTTTAAGTCATTTTTGTTTGAACGATGAATGTGAAGGCATCGATGGGGATTAAGGAGCTTGACGATATTTTGAACGGCGGGCTACCGATTCCATCTGCATTGCTAATTCTTGGAGATGTAGGTGCCGGAAAGAGCGTTTTATGTCAGCAGTTCATCTATGTTCAAGCTAAGGAGGGTTTTAAATGCACATACTTTTGCATAGATCATTCTCCCTTCGATGTTAGAACGAACATGATTAGTTTGGGCTGGGATCCGACTGAGCTGGAGGAGAAGGGCTTAATCAAGTTCGTAGATCTTTTCATCGGCAGAGATGAGCCGTCGGATGAGAAGTATCAGGGGAACGCGAGGGATTTTAATGAGCTTGTAGCTACGCTCAAGAAGTATTTTCTGCAGAATCAAAGATTTGTCATCGATTCGATTTCATCAATAGCTTTTCTGCATGGAGAGAAGAAGGCTTACGATCTAATCCAGAAAATTCACGGGTGGATTTTGAAGACTAAGGGTGTTGGAATAGTGAACGCCGTAAGAGGTATGCACTCCAAGTCGTTCGAAATAGCAATTCAGCAGGCTCTGGGAAATGCTATAATATTGGAGAAGGACGAAGAGGAAGGTAGCGTCTATCTGTGGGTTGCTAAAACCACTAGAACTTCTCACAAAAAGGGTAAATTCGGATTGGAAATCGACGAAACTGGTGTCAGGATAATAATTTAACGATATCTTCAAGCCATTTCGGAAGGACAAAAGCTGCAACGTGGACTTCAGGTGTGTAATATACGGTTTCGATTCCTCTCTCACTAAACCTATCCCTAATCTTCTCCGGTTCCAATTCGATCCTCCTTTTGTTCGATCCAATCAGGTAGCTCCACAATCCAAGCGGATACGTCGGCACGAATCCTACGTAAACCCTTCTATTCTCAAATCGAGCGTTCCTCAGAATGGCTTCGAAATACTCCCTCTGGATAAACGGCGACTGACTTTGGGTTACGAAGTAGTCCGAAATCCTACCGCAGTGGAAGTAGAATTCCCGGGAAATTAAAGACTGACTTATCGGATTCGGATCGGTTCCGTCGACTATAATAACGTCGAAGCGCTCATCTGAGTTTCTCACGAATTCGACACCGTCCTCATTGATTACGCTAACCCTTTTATCTGCCAAAGCGCCCTTATCGATTCCTATAAACTTTCTGCAGGCTTCTATCACATCTCTGTCTATCTCAACCACTACGACTTCATCCGGATCGTGCTTCAGAACCTCCCTAACAGCCCCGCCGTCGCCTCCTCCGATCACGAGAACCTTCGAAGGGTTTTCGTGCATTAACATAGCAGGATGAACGAGCATCTCGTGATAGAAGGCTTCATCCCTCTCGGTAAGCTGAACCTTGCCATCCAAAACGAGCATCTTACCGAAATCGACTGTTTCGAATATCTGAATATGCTGTATTCCCCTCTTCTCGAAAATTTTCCTCCTAACTTTGATCATCAAAGCTGAGCCGTTGTAGTATTCGATGAACCAGTCCATTAAGCTTAAGCATCGCGATCGAAATTTAAACTTTGATCTTGCACTCCCTAAGCGGAACGAATCTGACGTTGTAAAAAGCACTCAGTAGTTTCTTATGAAGTTCCGCAATCTTCGTTGAGGATCCGAAAACAACCAACGCATTTATGCACTTCTCATCTATATGAACGTGCGTAAACTGTCTTATGATGTCCCTGAACTCCTCAATAACCCTAAGAAGTTGAACGTTATCGTTCGAAATTAGCGTTATGACACCGTAGCATTCATGCGGAGATAGGTAGTGCGCATGGTCTCTTATGTATGTTCTTATAGCCTCGCATACGAGCCTCGATCTATCCACGTTGAGCTTTTCCGCCAAAATATCCAGATCGCTCGCCACATCTTCCGGAATGGATACACCGAACCTCCTCTTCCTAACCATGGCAACACCTCTTCGCAACGAATGCAAGAGCGAACATTCCGAACATCAGCAAACCTATAACTCCCGAGGGCACCTGATTTATCAGTATCGAAATCTGCAAGCCGAGTAAACTTGAGAGTATACTTACAAGGACACTTATAAAAAGCATGCTTTTTGAATCTTTTGCAATCAACATCGCAACCGCGGATGGAAGCAATATTAAGACATGCTGAAGGACGAAGCCGACGATCTTTATCATCGCAACCGTCGCTATGCCCAGAAGGGTGTAGAGAAGCCAATCGTAAAGTTTGACGTTTATTCCGGAAAGAACAGCACAGTCCCTCTCGATTCCTATGCAGACATGCTCCCTGTAAGTCAGGATGGTTGCGGAAAGGGTTATCGCAGCTACGAGAACGGCATAATATACATCTGTCCAGCTTGCAAGGAGGGGATCGCCCAGAATCACAGCCCAGAGATCGTAGCCGATCGAAAACCTTGTAAGAACTACATACATCGAAATTACGCTTAAAGATGCCGTAAAAGATACGAAGATTGCCGTAGCAACGTCCTCGTCCATTCCCTTATGAATCGAATAGCCCACGGCATAAAGCAGAATCAGTCCTATTATCACAGCCCAGACGTATTCGTTTAGCACTATCTTGGATAGCGGAATTGCCAAAACTACCGCGAGCAAAGCTACGTGGGCGGAAGCTGCCGAAAGGAAGTATAGTCTTCTAGCCGATACGAGGGTGCTTAAGGCTCCATACATTAAAGATGCTGACAGAACTACGATAGCCCACTTTGGATACTGATAAACGGTAACGGCGGAAACTACAGCCGTAATCAATGCGAGCAGTGCGATCATAACCTCCTCAGCTCCGTAGCAATGATTACTCCAAACAAAGCAACTAAAAATCCTAAACCCGGGCTACTTTCGGTCTTTTGAACCTTAAGATTGTTGACCTCTTTGGAAATAAATTTTAGCTTCTCTAAAATGCTTTTCTCCGCTATTGGCGATGGAACGACCAAAACCGGAATACCCTTCTCCTCAGCAATGCTCTTAAGCATCTGGGAAGCCTTGGATTTCGTATCCGTAATTACGGCGAGCTGAACGTTCTTCGCATTCTCAATCTCCCTGATATCTTCGGGCAACGCCGGAAGTCCCGGTTCTTTGATTAACAGATGGCTTATGCTTACATTGAGCCAGCCAACCGCATACTGAGCGGAGGGAAGATCAGCAACAGCTACAGCGTTCAGCTTCTTCGTATTTACCACAATTTCGTCGATCTGTTTGCAGATTTTCTCAGCTCTCCTCATATAATCCCCGTTCGGATTCAGTTGCGAGAGTTTTTCCGCAACGTATCTCAAGAAAACCTCGTAGTTGTGAGGATCGTAGATCGGCATGTGCAAGTTCGGCAGTCCTGTAGCGGGATTTTTCAAAATCCTAATCCCCAGAATCTTCGGAATCTCAATTAGCTCGGCTTTTATTTCACCCGACTCAACTATCTCCCTTATCTTCATTTCAAACGGCGTATGGGCTGTGGATATTATCACATCCGCACGCTTCAGAATGTTGACATCCTTCGGAGTGAGCTGATAGTTGTGGGGATCCACTCCGGGCTTCGCGATCGAGATGATCGTATCGTTCGGGGCTATAAGCTTTACATCGCACTTCAGGTTTGGGAAGGTTACGACGATTTTCAGACCGTTCGCATTTGAAATTAGGAGTATAAGTCCAATTAGGAGCGGAATCCATCGCATGACAAAATTTAAATGTGCACAACTGCTTATAAAATTTATTAATGAGTGTGCACATTGAAATAGATAACATCACGGTAAGATTCGGCTACGAAGAGATTCTTTCAAACCTAACGCTCAAACTTAAGGGGCCATCTTTAATTCAGATAATAGGTCCAAACGGTGCAGGAAAGACTACGCTTCTTAAAGCCATACTCGGATTGATAAAGCCCGTAAGCGGAAGGATAATTATAAACGGCATCGATATCACCGCAAAGCCTGATAAGGTCGGAAATCTCGTCGGTTACGTTCCCCAGCTCATGCCTCTTGACAGCCACATACCGGTTACCGCATGGGAGCTCGTCTTGAACTCTCTGCTTCTGCACAGAAGGAGGTTTCCGAGGATACTCGCAAAGAAGGATGAGACAGAAAGGGTTAAAAAAACCCTTGAAATCGTGGATGTTCCACAGGATAGATGGCACAAGCCGTTTTTTGAGCTGAGCGGCGGGGAAAGGCAGAGGGTTTTGTTGGCAAGAGCTTTGGTTTACGATCCTCAGATACTTCTCTTAGACGAGCCGCTTTCTGCCGTAGACCCTTTGGGCAAGGTAGAACTTGCCGGAATTATCGGAGAACTTGCCGAAAGCAAATTGATACTTGTTACGAGCCACGATCCGATACTTCTTTTACCTTATACAGACCAAATAATTCTACTGAATCGGAGCTACTACGTTATCGGAAAGCCCGAGGAAATACTTACGGTTGACGTGCTCAAAAATGTATACGGAGAATCTGCGATACTGCTTGAGGAGCACGTTCATATAAGCGATGAACATTAAAAAATTTAAAGGATTATCTCTATTCCCAACTTCTCTGCGAGCTCCTTATACCTATTCCTTATCGTAACCTCCGTAACACCGGCAACTTCCGCAACTTCCCTCTGCGTCCTTCTTTCTCCGCACAGAATCGATGCAATGTATATAGCTGCAGCGGCAACGCCAGTCGGCCCTCTCCCGCTCGTGAGCTCCCTCTCCTCAGCCTTCTTTATGATTTCAATGGCCTTCTTCTGAACCTCACCGCTTAAGCCCAATGCCGCGCAGAACCTCGGCACGTAATCGGCCGGGCTTGTCGGCATCAGCTTCAGCCCGAGCTCTCTCGCTATGAACCTGTAAGTTCTACCTATCTCCTTCCTATCGACTCTCGAATACTGCGCGATTTCATCCAAAGTTCTCGGCACACCAGCCTGTCTGCATGCAGCATAGAGCGCAGCGGCAACGACACCTTCGATGCTTCTACCCCTAATGAGATTCTTCTCAATGGCTTTTCTATAAATTACCGCAGCTGTCTCTCTGACCGACTTCGGCAATCCCAAAGCGGAAGCCATCCTGTCCAACTCGCTTAAAGCGAACGCAAGATTCCTCTCGGTAGCGTTGCTAATCCTAATCCTTCTCTGCCATTTCCTAAGCCTAAACAGCTGAGCCCTATTCCTGATCGAAATGGATTTACCGTAAAAGTCCTTGTTGCTCCAGTCTATTATGGTAGATAAACCTTTATCGTGGATCGTGTATGTTACGGGAGCTCCAACTCTGCTTCTCTTTTCCTTCTGCTCGCTGTCGAAAGCCCTCCATTCAGGCCCAGCATCGATGTATCTGTCTTCGATAACGTAACCGCAGTCTTGGCAAACGAGCTCACCGCGTTTGTAGTCCCTAATGATACGGGGCGAACCGCACTCGGGGCAGACTTCAATCGCTTCTTCTCTTTCTATCTCTTTCTTTTCTACCTCCTTTTCTTTTTCCTTTTCTACCTCCCTTACCCTCTCCACCTCCGGCATGAGCATCACCCCCCAAAACGAACAGATCATCCAAAATTATACGCTTCAGCACATCCTTCCTAGGCTTTATCAGAATGAACGGTGATTTGGTGGGACCGATTATATCGTAGACAAAACCGATCTTTTCCATCTTCCTTGTGTATACCTCCGAGCCCACTTTAGGCAGGTTACTCGGATCGGCTACAGCCACAACAAATCCGGATTTCGACACATGACTTACCCTGCCGATCTTCCGCAGTTTCATAGTGCCTCCTATTTAAGTTTTGCGAAAGGCAATTTAATTCTTTGTAATTACTCATATTTAAATCTTGCGGTCGGGTCAGTTGTTCACAAAGTAACATAATTAAGTTTGCACTTAACACTTGTTGAGATTTGTGCAAGTTCGAGCTTTCGTTGACAACCTATTAATATTTGTTTGTTAATAAGTTCCATTTGGAAATTGTGATTCTGCTAAAGAACATTTGATAAAATACGGATATGATAATGATTTATTAAATTAATATTTAAGTTTTTATATTAAAGGGAGCAATAAAGTTTATCAGTAAGTTTATTAGAGGTGTAATACAATGATATCTGCAGCATATGTTACTTATGGATTGCATGAATTTCCTAAAACTATACAGGGTGCTAAGTTAGACTTAATTGATGAGTGGAAAAAGCTAATCAAGGAGTGCAATCTAGAATCTTTAGCCCAAAAGACCCTTGAAGATGCTTTTAAATCTGCTAAGAAATTTTCAAGTTATCTTAAAGAGAACGCATCTTATTTCTTCATAGATAATAGACCAGCTTTACGTGATCCAATCTCCCACTTTAGAGGGCACTTTGAAGTACTTAATCAGTATGTTAGCCATAGGATACTATCAGAAGATGTAGCTACGGAACTTATGTATCTTAACTATCTTTACGACTCTGTACATCAACTCTTATTCGTGTCTACTTATCAACCCTATGACACCGATGATCCCTCCTTGAGGATTGAGGTACTAAACATACCTCCCAAGTTATTTGACTGGATGTTTAAATTGGACTATCTTCTAGTTAGATTGGATAAGACTAAATCCTTAGATAACGAGCTTTTTAATGAGCTTAAAGACAATGCTCAGAAGTTTCTAAGAGATGCTCTAAATTTGCGTATGTTCTTACCAATCTCCACTCGTGATATATTCACTAAGTACAGGAAATTGTTCTGGTCGCAGAGGATTAGATCCTCCATACGATTTCAGTGGCTTGTATCCTATCTATATGATCGTGTTTATCATGAACGATCTCAGACAGAAAAGGATTGACTATATCGCTCAAGAAATTATAAATTGTCTTTTTAATATTAATGATATTATCGTTGGTAATGGATTTTATTTTAAGCTGATTCCTCCCTTACACTTTGAAGCCAATGAACTAAGCTTTTGTTTTCAAGATACCGGAGGAAGAAATATTAAGTGCACTCTTTTAATACATCCTTCTGGTCGTTCTAATATTCCTCACGATGTTAATCATCTAACGCAATCTCTGATAATTCGTTTCGAGCATCCTGAAATTCCTGATCCTTTTCCCTATAAATGGGAATCTTTTGTACTTGAAAAAGAAGATCACGAGAAAATTCTTCATGGGAAAGGAGTGTGTGAGTCTCTCAAATACGCTATTTTTCATTTCTTAAGACGCATTCATTCTAAACTATACTATTGAATTAATTCATTCATAAAATATATTTAAGTTGAACTTATTCTACGGATTTCTCAACTTCTTAGTAGTGTTTGCAAACCCAGTTATCGAAGTTCAGGCTTTTCTCGCATTCGTCTTAGCTAATAAACTTGTCTAAAACCCCATCATTTTTGTTCGTAATCGTCGTTATGTTTAGTGTTAAATTGTATTTGGTTTTCTTATCACTCATTCTACCCACAAAACAGAATTTAACATCAGCCCAACTGTTAGAACACCAAACACAACTTAACTATATATCTCGTATTTTATTTGTTGATGTTATTAATTTGAATTTATGCTAATTTATCATCACTTTGTGAAGTACTGGTTTAGGCAAAATAAATTTAAAAATACCGACAGATGTTGGAGCATGAGGTTGTTCGTAGCCGTTGATATGAGCGAAGAACTTAGGGAAAGGCTTAATGAGCTATGCGAACTCGTCGGTAAATTTAGAGGAGTTAAGCCCGTTGAGAAGGAAAACATACACATAACGCTGATGTTTTTGGGCGAAGTGCCGGAAAGAAGGGTTGAAATAGTCAAAGAGAAGCTTAGGGGCATCAAAGCTGAACCCTTTAAGCTACATCTAAAGGGATTGGGCTTCTTCCCTTCAGCCGGGCAAGTTAGGGTTATATGGGTAGGGGTTGAGGAGGGCAAGGATGAAATTTCGAGGCTCGCAGATTTGGTGGGAGAATCGATGAGGAAGCTCGGATTTAAGAGGGATAAGGATTTCGTTGCACACGCAACGATCGCGAGGGTTAAGAAGATAACAGCAGAAGATAAAAGAAAGCTCCTTCAGGCGTTGGAGCCTTACATGAACGAAGACTTCGGATGGATGGATGTCAGAGATTTCAGGCTAAAGAAGAGCACGCTGACTTCGAAGGGTCCGATCTATGAAGATTTAGAAGTTTACGAACTCGGCTGAACAATTTTAAATACGTTGTGAGTATGAAGAACCATGGTAACAGGAATCGTTTACCATCCGAAATACCTTGAGCACGAGCAAACTCCTACACATCCCGAGAGAAGGGAGAGATTAGCATATACGATGGATCAGCTGATGGAGGAAGGGATCTTCGAAAATCCAAAGATAAAGCTCCTAAAGCCTTTTCCTGCTTCGCTCGATGACGTTTTAGCCGTTCATAATAAAGATTACATCGAGTATCTTCAGAAATACAGCAAAATCGGCGGAGTAATCGATTGGGATACCAACATCCCCGTTGGAGTTTTCGAAAGAGCCCTCTTGGCTGCGGGCGGAGCAATAAGGGCAGCGAAAGCTGTTGTTGAAGGAGAAGTCGACAACGCATTCGCGATGGTTCGTCCGCCGGGGCATCATGCGAAGCCATACATTGGTGCGGGTTTCTGCTATTTGAACAACATGGCTATAATGGTTAAGTGGTTGCTTAGGCGGGGATTCAGTAGAATTCTGATTCTGGACTGGGATGCACATCACGGGGATGGGACTCAGGAGATATTCTATGAAGACGATCGGGTTCTTTTCATATCGACACATCAAATGCCTCTCTACCCCGGAACAGGCTACCCTGATGAAGTTGGAAGGGGAAAGGGGGAAGGATACACGATAAACGTTCCTCTGCCACCGGGCACGTCGGATGAAGAATATCTGATGGTTTTCGATGAAATAATAGAACCGGTTGCAAGGGAATTCCAGCCAGAATTCATCGCGATCTCAGCCGGGCAGGATAATCACTTCACAGATCCGATTACCGGCTTGGCTTTGACGGCCAGAGGCTACGCTGAGATGATGAAGGGGGCTGTAGAACTTTCAAAAGAGCTCTGCGAAGGGAGGCTTGTAGCGGTTCTGGAAGGCGGTTACAGCGTTGAAGCCGCTTTGCCATACACGAACTTGGGAATAATAGCGGCAATGGCGGGGCTTGATATTGGCTACATAAGAGAACCGAAGAACTATCTTGAAGAGCTAAAATGGAGAAGGATGAACGTTAAAAATAAGGTTAGGAAGAACATCGAAACCGTTAAAAGCATTCATTCGAAGTATTGGGATTGCTTCCGCTCATGATCAGATCTTACCCTTGAGCAACTCCGCACCCTGCTCGACTATAATCTTCGTAGGAGTCGGCAGCTTCTGACTGGCTCTCTTCAAAGCTTCTTTTGCGAAATCGAAGTGCTCTGGCTTAACCCAGAGGCTCATGATCTTCGTTCCGGGCATAACCCTTGCAGCCCTTCCAACCGGTTTACCGAAAGCCCTTCTCATACCTTGAGATATTCTATCGGCTCCGGCTCCGACTGCCATCTTATGTTCCCTCAGCACGTGATGGGGATATATCCTGATCTTCAGCTTGAAGTTGCTCGCACCGACGATCTTCGACATGTATTTACCTGCAGCGAGCCTTGCAGCTT
>JALWBF010000097.1 GCA_027016055.1 Archaeoglobaceae archaeon
GACCTGCCGCAGATGCTATTATTTCGGCTACTTTTTCCTTCTTACCCCCCTTCTTTTGAACGATCTCTTTTACTTTTTGGTAATTTCCTTCGATTATTTGCTTTTCGGTGAAATTGAGAAGAAGTCGTTCAATATCGGCAAAGGTTTCAATATCTTGAAGGTGCTCCGCCGGTATGTTCAAAGAATCAAAGGGCACATCCCTGGCCACTTCGTTGGCGTATCTTGCGTAAGATTCACGTAGATCAAAGCGATTGCGCCAGAGTTGGCAGATTTCAAGGATAGTCTTTTGCTGTTCCGGATCTTTAGGCACGAAAACGCTTGCCAAAGCCTCTGGCACATCGTGGGAAGCTTTTAGCTTCAGGACGAATTCCGCAAGCAAAAGGCTACGAGCCAGGTGTTGTTTAAATCCTTCAAGGGATGCTTCATGGCCAAGTTCAAGGCCGCAAATATTTTCAATCAAGGTGTTTAGTTCCGGTAGGGCCTGTTTTTCCAATATCTTGGAGTCAAAATCCTTAGAGCTCAAAAACCTGAGGATGATCTCCTGGGGATTGGAAGTATCAAAGATGAGTTTTAAGGTGCCAAAATCCTGTTCTCTTTCCGCCAGGCGATCCAGATCTTCTAGGGTTAGAACGCCCTGATCGATTTTGACAAGGATGTTTTTTACTTCCTGAGGAGCGATCTTTTTAAAAACGCGTTCAGCCAGAACCCTCAAACGGGTGTTCCTTTGCCAGGGGCTTGCCCCAGGCTCCATTACCACCCCGTAGGCCTCGGCCTCGGCCAAGGCGTATTCCGTGTCCTCGCGCCTCAAAGGAACATAAACCAAAAGTTTTGGCGGGACGTCAGGATTATCAGAGATGTTTCCTTCCTCATCCACGAATTCAAGGAAGGGCTCCATCTTGTAACGCAGCTCGAAAAAGCTACCGTCATATTTCAAAATCGCTGTTTCCGGGATCGAAAGCCTTTCCACCAGCCGGGAATAATGCCCCTCTGGATCATACCAGACCACGATCCCGTGATCCTGAATTTGTTTCTTGATTAGCGAGACCAGTTCGTCGGATACTTTAGGCATCAATCTACAACCTTTATTTTTATTCCGATCGGGGCGTGTCTTAGCCTATGCGCTAAGGAGGCCCTATCTGTCGTAAGTAAAATTTTGCAGTCGTTGGCTATAGCAATACCGACTATCATCGCATCAACCGAAGAAAGTCCAAAGGTATGCCTCAATTTTGCGGCTTCTGAAGAAGCTTTTCTATCTAAAGGGGAAAATCGAGTAACCTCACCCAACACCCTTTTGAACTTTTCCCAACTTTCTTGGCGAATTTTGCCCCTTAAGGTAAGAACTTTGAGTTCAAAATATACAGGGGAAGGTAAAACTGGAAGTTCTAAATCGGAACCAACTTGGACAAAAGTTTTATGAGCCTGAGGGTGGCCGGCCAAAAATTTTACTAAAAACCCGGTGTCAAAAGCGGTCCGAGCCACGCCTCATTTCCTCTATTTCCTCTAA
The DNA here is from genome assembly GCA_027016055.1 of Archaeoglobaceae archaeon. Lineage (GTDB taxonomy): Archaea > Halobacteriota > Archaeoglobi > Archaeoglobales > Archaeoglobaceae > WAKM01. Next base: position 1,505 of record JALWBF010000097.1, read on the forward strand.
GATTTCTTCTTCGGAGGCCAGAAGGGCCTTTCCGCAAACGTCCTCTTCAAGCTCCCGGATCATTTCTTTACGCTTTAATCGCTCGTAATATTCTTCCAGGGCCTCGCGCACAATCGAGGAAAAAGACTTCCCTGTGACAGCCTTGATATAATCCACTTTATCCCGAAAGTTTTCCGGCAAATGGATAGTGGTTCTCATACTCAATTTACCTTTTTTAAACCTCTGAATAATATTCCCCCTCCCTCTGGGAGGGGATAGGGGAGGGGCAGAAACCTTTAAATTTCCCCTCCCAAACCCTCCCCCAGAGGGGGAGGGCGGACTTTTTCAGAGGTCTCCTTTTTATTAATGGGCCATTAAACACTCGACATTGTTTATTTGTCATTGCGAGGGCGGCCCTTGGGCCGCCCGTGGCAATCTCTATCACAAACCTCACCAAAGGAGAAAAATCACTTTTCTGAAACCTTTGAGCATGTCGGCCCAAAATACTCTCATTAATAATACATTTCTTTAAAAAATGTAATACCATTTGAGGCTATTGACAGATTTACGCCCCCAACTCTTTCGCTACCTTCGAAAAAACCTCTTCCAGGTTACCTTTCTTCCGTCTTCTGCTCTTTTTCGAGCTCGTTTCCTCCAAAAGCTCGTCTTCATCAACCAACCCGTGGGCAATGGCGTAGGACTTGTTGGTCTTGCACTTTTCTTTGACGCGCTCGGGCCAGTAGTCCATGGCCATGTGGGCCCAGTCGTAATCCCCTCGCTCCAGGGCCTCCCAGCACTTCTTGGGCTCTTTCTGCCAGGAGGGGATGAGCTCCCAAAGCGGGGCCATGTTGATGAGCACGCCGTCATCAATGTGCGGGGTGTAGCCCCGCCTCAAGACGGCATCAATTCGCTTGGCAAACTCCTGAACATCTTCAAGGACATCCTCAAGTTCGGCGATTTCTTTTTCAAGACGCCGCTTCTCGCGCCCTTCCGCCCCCTCTTTGGCCTTGCGTAATTCGCTGATTTTGCTTTCAAGGAGTTTGATCTTGGCGGCCACATACTCCTCGCCGCGGATGCGGTAAAGGGTGTCTCCGGTGAGCTTCTCGTGAAAGATGTAGAGGCCGTATTTCTTCTTGGGCGACTGGAGCAGCCAGTAAACCGGTCTCTTGCGGTAAAGTTTGACATGCTCCTTGAAAAACGGCCCGGAAAGATATTTGCGCAGAACGGCGGGAGGATCTTCCTGCCTGCCGGTCCCTTCGCGGATGATTTCTGCCGCCTGGTCCTCCCCGTAGATGATGCTCAGCACTTCAAAGACTCTGGCCGCAAGGTCGTGCGGGTGGCCTTCATCAAGGGCGGCGATACCGTAAGGCACAGAAAGCGCTCTAAGCCTCGTCGCAATCTCATCCGCAAACCTCCCTCGGCCAAGGGCCCCGGAAACACCGGGCTTGAATCTCCCCAGCACGATGCCTACCGAGTAGCTTATCCACCTTTTTGCCAATTCCTGACGGTCCATTACC
>JALWBF010000098.1 GCA_027016055.1 Archaeoglobaceae archaeon
ATGTCGCCGAACGTAGTCAGTATTATATCCTTACGCTCAAGCAGGAAGAAGATCTTCTGAAGATCGATATCAGGCGTTATGCAAACCGGGCATCCCGGTCCGCTTATCAGCTTCAGATTTTTCGGCAAAATGCTTCGGAGGTTGTAGCGGGTTATGGTGTCTTCGTGTGTTCCGCATAGGTGCATTATTTTGATGGGTCTGAAATCCTTCATCTCCTCCGCTATCTTCTTTGCAATTTCTGCGATTATCCGCTTTCTCTCCATCGCTTCAAACTTCAGCCCGGATTATAAAACGGTAACGTTAAGACTTCGAAAGTAGATGATAGATCATGGAAAGAAAAGTCGTCTATTTTGAGGAGAAGGGTGAAAAGAATACGGATGAAACCCTAAGACTTGCAAGGGAAAGGGCTTTGGAGTTGGGAATTAAGCACGTTGTGGTTGCAAGCACATCCGGCAGAACCGGAAAGAAGGCTATAGAGGTTTTTGAAGGAACCAGTGTGAACGTCGTGGTAGTTTCTCATCAGTTCGGCTATAAGAAGCCGAATAAGATTGAAATGGATGATGAGCTGAGGAAATTCATAGAGAGCAGGGCAAAGCTTGTTGTTTGTTCTGATCTGTTTACGACGGTTCCGAAGTTAACGCAGAAATACGGAGGCTGGAATCCATACAATATAGTTGCGGATACGCTTAGAATATTCTGCGAGGGTATGAAGGTCTGCGTCGAGATTGCGGTAATGGCTTCTGATGCCGGAGCTATTCCAACCGACGAAGAAGTTATAGCAATAGCCGGAACAGCAAGGGGTGCTGATACTGCGATAGTTTTGAAGCCGGCCAACATTCACAGATTCTTCGAAATAGATATTAGGGAGATAATATGCATGCCGAGGGTAAGATGAAATTCGGTGGGAACCTTTTATTACTTGAGTTACCGATACATATAAGTGTATAGAGTAAGACCCGGCGACTTTATAATACTCACCGAGGTATTGAGGAAAGCCGAGGAGATAAAGCCGACGCAGTATGCTAAGAGGATCGTGTTCGAGAAGCACGGCATACTTGGCACCAGCATCGACAGAATACTGACGGCCGTTTACTACAAGATAATGGGTAAGCTCGGAATAATAGACAGGATAATCAGGGAGCTTGTGGGTGTTCATCAGAACATCTTGGATCCGTGGCTTAGGGCGGCTTTAAGGGTTACGATTGAATTCCTCGTTTTTGAAAGGAAATATACAAAACGCCTTGATAAGGATAAAACAAAGAAGGCGATGGCTGATTTTCTCTCAAGCAATACTCATCCCTACGTCGGTATGTTCTATTATGAGATATTCGACAAGATCTGCGAATACGAACTCAAGCCTAAGGATGAGATAGAAAGACTGGAGCTTGAGTATCTGTTGCCGGCTTGGTATATAAGAAAGATGAGGGAACTCTTGGGTGATGAAGCCGAAGAACTGTTTAAAGCCCTTAACAAGGAACCTCTTATAAGCATCAGAGTAAACACGCTTAAGGCGACTGTTGATGAGGTATTGGAAGAATTGAGAAGGGAGAAAAAGGAAGTCATCATTAGCAACGTCGTTCCAACGGTTCTTAAATTCGAAGGGCCATACGATTTTGACAGATCTAAGTTATATAGAAAGGGTAAGTTCGTTATTCAGGAAGAAGCCGCAGCTTTGGCTTCAATTCTGCTCGATCCGAAGCCCGGTGAAACCGTAGTGGATCTATGCGCGGCTCCCGGAGGAAAAACGATCCATATGGCGGAGTTGATGAGGAACAAGGGGATTATACATGCATTCGATGTCGACGAACTTAGGATAAAGAGGATGGAGGAACTGATAAGCAGGTGTGGAATTAGGATCGTAAGGATATACAAAAAGGATGCCAGAAGTGCTACGAGAATTCTCGGTAGAGAAATCGCGGACAGGGTTATGCTCGACGCACCCTGCACATCCGACGGAACGCTAATGAAGAATCCGGAGCTTAGGTGGAGGATTAGGGAGGAAAAAATAGGAGATATTGCCGAACTTCAGTATCAACTGCTGAAGACGGCTGTTGAACTTCTAAAGCCCAACGGTAGGGTTCTGTATTGCACATGCTCCATGTTTAAGGAGGAGAACGAGGAGGTTGTAAAGAGGATTTTAGAGAATAGGGAAGATGTAGAGCTTGTGCCGCTTAAGGGATACTACTCCGAAGGATTTCTGAAGGGAACGATAAGAGCTTTTCCGCATAGGCACGGAACGATAGGTTTCTTCTATGCCCTACTGAAAAAGCTCGATCAACGCGATGCGGATTAGACTATTTAATTAGAAGCGGGCCGGGAGGGATTTGAACCCCCGACCGCGGGATTAAGAGTCCCGCGCTCTACCTGGCTAAGCTACCGGCCCACCTGATTAGCCATTACTGATCCGAGATTTAAAAACCTTACCATGCTTTGGTCATCAACGAGATCGGAACAGCTTTATTTTACCACCCCTCAAGGACGTATAAATGATCAGCGAGGACTTGACACCGAGAGAGATCAAGGAAGAGTTCAGAAAAATAAATCCGATGTTTGTGGAAAGATATGAGAAGATCGACGACTCGGATGATTTCTACAGATATATGGCTAAACCCTTAAGGAACAGCATAAGGGTTAACACTCTCAAGGCGAGCGTTGAAGATGTCGTTAAAAGCCTAAGCGAGAGGTTCGAGCTTAAGCCGATTCCGTGGTGCAGGGAGGGTTTCTTCATCAACGCCGAGAAGGTTGGGGGAACAATAGAGCATCAATTGGGTTTGATTTTCTCCCAAGAAGCTTCCGCAATGATTCCCGCAGTTGCTTTGGATGTTAAACCGGGGATGCTCGTTTTGGATATGGCCGCCGCTCCCGGAGGAAAAACTACGCAGATAGCTCAGTATATGCGGAATGAGGGCTGT
>JALWBF010000099.1 GCA_027016055.1 Archaeoglobaceae archaeon
AAGGGAGAAATAAAAGATTTACAAATAGAAGAATCTGAAGATTTCCAATCTTGTAATATTTTATTCGTTCCACCAAAAGAAATAATCTCCTTAATTGAAGCCATCCGCGTAGGTAGAGAGGAAAAGGAGAAGTATTGGTTCGATGATACATATTATACTTTAGCTCAAGCCCTTTCTCTGTCTCCATCTCGTGGCAAACAAGATAAAATAACTAAAGAAATGTTAAAATAAAGGATCAATTAATGGCCACATTGAAAAGAGGGGAGAATCTTTTTTTCTTAGGAGAGAAAGAAATTTGTATGAAATCAATCTTGTTGCAGAAGGATTGAGAAAAATAGGGATGATAGAATGGTTAATAAGGAATAAAAGTCTCAAGGAAGATACTATATTGATTATAGATGAACCAGAATCGGGATTAAATCCGGCATCTATAGTAATGCTTGCAGAAATTATCTATAGACTTTTTCGAAAAGGTTTGATCATCTTTATTGCTACGCATAATTTCTTCTTTCTTAAAAAGTCTCATATTCTCGCCAAGAAAGATAATAGAGCAGATGCCAAAATATTTGCGTTAGAACGACCAGATGATAAAATTCTCACTACAGAAGCTTTGCTTAGGCATCAGATTCCAGCTAATAAAATTTTAGAAGTTGCCATGGATTTATATAACGAAGAAGTAGAATCAATGATAAAGGACATTCTGGAATGATACTTGAGGAAAAAGGGGTAATCCTAAACATTCCAGATGACATGCGATGGGAAAAGTTTGACGAAGAAGATTTTTATAGAAATATCAGCCATCTTGGGCTTAAGGCAGTCGACTTTGTTTTTTATGGACACAAAAAATTGTCTTTCTTGAAATCAAAAATTATGTTCCCAATCTTGAAGAAAGCATACATGATGAGAACCTTAGAGAGCGCAAAAAGCAAGAAATAGAAAAAAGAATAAGGATAGAAAAAATTAGTATTCAATTAGCCAACAAATTAGTTTCTTCTGTTTACTTGGTTTTTGGCAAAAAACTAAAAGAACCCAAGAAAATTATATTTTGTGCCTTGCTTATTTTGCCACAAAATCTAGAGGCATATTTGCCTTTTATTACTTCTAGTTTGGATAACCTCGCGACTGGAGAGAAAAATCTTTTGAAAGTTAATGTTTTAGTTTTGAACGATATTGGATTGGCCAAAGAAATAATAACTTCCGTACACGATTACGATTAAACATGGAAAAACGTGTAGTGACCCCCTCCAGGGCTGCACAGGTTATAGTGCAGGGAGGAGGGAAAAATGAGTGCACCAGAACCTGAAATCAAACGTTGGACGGCAAAGCGTAAAACCCAATTGGTCTTAGAGATTCTTAAAGGCAAGACCACCGTGGCTGAAGCGGCTCGGCGTTACGATCTCAAACCAAGTGAGATTGAAACATGGGTTCAAGATGGTATTGAGGGCATGGAAAACAGTTTTCGAGCCCGGCCGAGGGATATTCGGGAACAATACGAGCGGAAACTCACCGAGGCCCATGCAGCCCTAGGTGAAGCTCAGCTGGAGATCAAAGCCCTAAAAAAGTTGCAAAGCCTGCTCGACCTGGACGAGAGATCGTAGGGTCGGTGCAGGCAGAATTAGCAGCTGAAGGTTACAAGGTGTCTTTGAGTAAGCTTTGTCGGTGGCTGGGGGTTGCCAGGCGGACGTTTTATTATCGACCCAAGGGACGCAAGAGACCACTTGCCGAGGATAAGGTGGCCAAGGTGAGAGAAGTGATAGAGAGGTTTCCGAGCTATGGATATCGGCGGATAGCGGTGGTGTTGGGCTGGAACCGGAAGGTGGTGCAGAGGATCTGTCAGAGGAAGGGTTGGCAGGTGAGGAAGAGACCGAAGGGTAGTCGGCCGCGGGCCAAGGGGTTCGTTTCGGTGGCCACTAGGCCCAATGAGAGATGGGCCACGGATTTGACGATGGTTTGGTGTGGCCGGGACAGGTGGTGCACCTTAGCGGTAGTCATAGACTGTGCCACGCGGGAGGTCCTTGGCTGGCGATTAGCCAGGCGAGGAAATGCGGTAACAGCAGAGGCAGCTTTGGAAGAGGCTTTAATATCTCGGTTTGGATGTTTAGGGCGGATACCTGGGGGATTAATGCTCAGGAGTGATAACGGCTTGGTGTTTACGTCTAAGAGGTACACGGCCACGGTAAGGGCTTACGGTTTGAGGCAGGAATTTATAATGCCGTATAGTCCGGAGCAGAATGGAGTAGTAGAGAGATTTATCAGGACGGTGAAGGAAGAATGCCTTTGGCAGCACAGATTTGGGAGTTTAAGTGAAGCAAGGGAGGTAATAGGGAACTGGATGAGATATTACAACATGGAGAGGCCGCATCAGGCCCTAGGGTATCAGACACCGTCAGATATGCTAGCAATAGCGGTTTAAGTTGTGCAAAAACCAGGGGATCATTACAGGTCTATAATATAGATATTTGCGGACAGAATCAACCGACAGAAAGCTAGAACATAGATTAGTAAGGCTAATCACCATAGTTTTTCAAAGTTCTCATATAAATATTTTCCTCCTAACGCCCCAACTCAGCGGCCGACGTATACGCCGGCCGCTGAAGCGATTTGTTAGATATTTATTTTACAGAATTTAACACAATGTCCCAATTATTTTCATAGTCTTCAATGTCTCTCTGTTTGATTGCCCACAGATCTTTTCCTTTTCCTTCTTTTTTTCTTCTGTCGACAGCTTCTTTAAATGATATTCTTTCTTTTTCTAAATAATTATGGATATATTTTTCAATGTTTCCAGTTAATATTTTAATTACATTCTCTTTAGTAAGAATAAAATATCTTGGATTATCAATATTTGAAATATCTACAAATATAAAAGGTGAAATTATTTTTCGCTCCAGCTCTTCTTTATAAT
>JALWBF010000100.1:0-696 GCA_027016055.1 Archaeoglobaceae archaeon
GTCGGTATAACGGTACCAACCGTTGGGGAGGGTCTCCGGCATTGGCGATGGTTGAAGTTGGGGCAGAGAGGAAGACGAAGTAGGGTAGAATCTATCCTCCCTCCCACACCCCCCAAGCGTTACGCCAAGGACAAACAAGAACAAAAATACAACCTTCCGCATGGTCTCCCCGTGTGTACGATAAGGCGCCTAACGATGGCGTCTGCGGTATGGCGGCGCCGTCCAACCACCACGGCAGGCGACGCTACTTCGCCCGACCAACCACCACGGCGAGCCCACGGCGAAGCCGCGTCCGCTACGCGCGGGGTTAGCCCCTAATCACTCTTACCCGCAATAGAGGTAATAACATCCCTTAATTGATTACGAATTTCCTCAATCTCCATACTGCTTTCTGCACCGACCTCCACTCTATAAGTGAGAAGAAACGGAATAAGCGGCCAAGCTATCTCTAACTTCTGCCCTATAGTGGCACGGCTCTCAAGAACTCCGCTCGCGCTCACCACTTGTTTGCGAATTTCATCGTCCAGGTCATCGCCTTTTCGTTGCAAATAACGCAGGTATCTGCGAATGGCATCAAGGATTCTCCTCATATCCTCTTGCGTTACCTGACCATCTTGAATTGCCCGATATAATCTTTCCGTGCCAATCTCTACTGCGTCCAATCGCTCTTCCAAAGATCGCTGCAAAGCTCTCAAT
>JALWBF010000100.1:706-2905 GCA_027016055.1 Archaeoglobaceae archaeon
GAGGAATACTTAGCAACGATTTCAGATCTATCTGGTGTTAGGGGAACTACCTTGAAACTGATAACCCCTTCTAAAGGGTACGCAAAGTACCGTTCGCCTTTTGGAAGAATATAAACGCCATCTATCCGCACCTTCCAAATCCCTTCGCGCTGTTCGCTCCACGCCTTCTGTAAGCTGATATATCCCCTGTCTGTCGGGAATTCCTCAGACCACGCCAAGCGAGTAAAGTCCTCTATCCAATTACAAAAATACTGCGCAGGAGCATCAATAAAGAGGGAAAACTCCATGCTTGCCTCAATCTACAAGACGAGTGGCTAACGATAGCGTCAGCGGCGCGGCGTCGCCGTCCCAGGCCCTGGCTGGCGCACGACCTTCGCCCGAAATTCCGCCCACGTTCGCGCGCGGCCCAGCCGCGTCCGCTGAACGCGGGGTTAGGCATTATCGCTTTGTTAGAAGGTTTTGCCTAGCTTCAATTAGCGCCTGGATAGATGTAGAATGCTCGTTTTGGTAATAAACATATACCTTTTCCTTCGCGCGTGTAAGCGCCACATACCCTATCTCTGCGACTTTTTCAGGGAAAGTATCCTCCAATACGTCAAACCCAAGCACATGAACCTCTTTAGCATCAAGGCCCTTAGAAGTGTGAATGGTCATTATCTTGACCGCGCTGATTCCCAAATCTACACTGCGGCGGTTGTCCCCAACAGAAATTGTGCGCCCTTCCAAAAACCGCTGTCCCTCTCGCGAATCCACGTATACGTAAGAAACTCCTCTTTTGCGTAAGGCATCTCTGAGTAAAGAGGCTACGTCGATCTCTTTTATTCTTCGCTGTGGCAGGAGAACTAACGCATCCACGCCATCTTGACGTAGCGCAAGAGTATCCACTACTTTCCTAACGCTCTCGCGGTACGAAGAGACCTTCACCAGTTGAACACGGCTCTCTATCTCCTTTTTCCACTCAACCTTCCCCCCTTTCCGAGTAAATAGACGGGCAAGACCTGTGACCAACCCAAGGACCAAATTTTTGACATCGAAGAACATCCGTTCCCCCAAGGTAAGAACTCTCTGCAGAAGCTCTTCTGGGGGAGTATCAGGCTTTTTGAGCCTTTCAAAAAAAGCTAATGCGAGCAAAATCAAAACCGAGCGTTGTTGCTTGACCAGGGCTTTCTCCTTTGTGCCAGCAAATCCCGCGGCTCCTAACCGCTCTACCATAGGAGAGTCCGTATACAACATCTGACGATTGTCATAAAAGAAAGTTAAATGCCCCTCTTCCTTCAAAACAGACCTGTAAAGCCGTAAAAGGTTTTCATCCGCATCCTGGCCTTCGTCTACCAGTAAAACATCATATTGAGGCCAAGAATCGCTATTATTCAAAGCAAGGCCAATCGCCTCTCGCGGCTCGTCCACTTGACTATACAGATTTTTTATTGCGGGCAGGTGCTCATTAGCCCATTGAAACGCATCCCATATTTTTATCCTTGAAAGGAGCGCCTTACCATCAGGCTCGCCGCTTATCAAGGTTCTAAGATACTGGGCCATCAAAGCGTTATAACACATAACGCCTATCGTCCAAGTAGGATGTTTCTTTGCCAGAAAAACTGCCCTTTTAATCAACACTACAGACTTGCCTGAACCAGCAGGCCCCTCAATCAAGAGGTGCCGAGTAGGTTTCATCTCGACAAGGCGACGCTGATAAGCATCCAGCGTTCCTATACTCTCTCCAGAGGGGGTAAAAACTTTAGGCACCCCAAATACTTCCTTTACTTTCTCTATCTCTGACAATGAAAGGTCGCTCTGAAACTTCACATCACGGGATTGCAAAAACTGTTCTCGCCACTCTTTCTCATCCGCAAAGGGGTCATCCAGAATGTCCTGCAACCAAGCTTTTTCTTTCAGTAGCTTTTCACGAAGTTCTTTTCTTGTAACACCTTCCAAGTCATCGGATGAAATATTGACAAAAACCACAAAACTATGAATGGGTACTTTTAGCTTGCCTCTATGCCTTCCTTTAGTGTGTTTAAGCTCAACTTGCCGCTGTAGCGCATCTTTCACAGTATATTTATTCTCTCTAACCTGGGCAAATGGACTTCTCCGCCCCTGCGGCTTTCCTCTTTCAAGAATTTCCCAAGTTTTTTCTCCTGTAGAATGAATTTGCCCTGCGTGCCAATCTTTTACTTCTATTACCCATACTCCATAAAC
>JALWBF010000101.1 GCA_027016055.1 Archaeoglobaceae archaeon
AAGGTAATCCTTGGATGGGTAGAAACTTCCTGCTTTCCCCGGACACTCCGAAGTATCCGCTTAGAAAGGATTTCAAGCTTGAAGAGGATAATTACGTTTTGGAGGGTTGATTATGGAGGAGAAGGAATACGCTTTGGATGTTCCGGTTCAACCGCCTCAGGAGTATCAGTCCTTATTCTTACCGGTTCCTCCCGAATTCGTTGAGGAAGCATACAGAAAGGATGAGTTCGTAATATTGGTTGGCCCCCAGCACCCCGGTAGCGGGCATATGAGACTGATAGTCAGGGTTAAGGGAGACGTAATGACAGAGGTTATTCCGGATCCGGGCTACGTTCACAGAGCAATAGAAAAGCTTGCGGAGACGAAGCTGTTCATTCAGAACATACCGCTTGTGGAAAGACCGGCTATAATGGACTGCGCAAATATGAGTTTGGGTTACGTTAGGGCGATAGAGAAGGCTATGGATCTGGAAGTCCCGCCGAGGGCGAAATACATAAGAACGATATTAGCCGAGCTGGGAAGGATAGGAACGCATCTATACGATGCCGGAATCTTGGCTGTTTTCATCGGACACACCACTGGCTTCATGTGGCCCTTCGGCTTGAGAGAATACATATGCGAAGCTCTTTGCAGAATCACCGGTGCAAGGGTTACGGCTTCGTTCATAATTCCCGGAGGAGTCAGAAGGGATGTGGATGAGAAAACCCTTAGGTTCGTCGAAGCGGTAACGTATACGCTTGAGGAAAAGCTCAGGAAATTCGAGAGGATATTCGTTAAGAATCCTGCTGTGATAATGAGGCTTAAGGATGTTGGTGTTCTTGACAAGAAGGAAGCTATAAAGTTCGGTGTGGTTGGACCATTTCTGAGGGCTTCCGGCGTTGAGTATGATGTCAGGAAGGTTGAACCTTACGAAGCCTACGACGAGATTGATTTCGACATTCCGGTTGCAGATGAGGGCGATGCTTACTCGAGATTCCTAGTCAGAGTTAACGAGGTTCAGCAGAGTCTGAACATAATCAGGAGAGCTATAAAGGACATTCCGGAAGGTCCAGTTTTAAGCGACGGGCTTATAGGAAAGCTGAAGGAGAAGGAGAAGGTCGGCAAAAATGTAAGAGGATACTTCTTCAGACTGTTCGGCAGATTGACGGTTCCGGCAGGAGAATACACTACTTTAACCGAAGCGGCGAGGGGAACTTTGCTCTACACATTGGTCAGCGATGGAAAGTCGACTATGCCTTATAGGCTTAGAGTAGTTACTCCGGGCTGGGCTTATCTGAGAGGTTTCATGGAAGCTTGCAAGGGAGAAAGACTTGCAGATTTACAGGCAATTTACGGTAGCTTCGGATACTTCCCGCCTGAAGCGGATAGATGATTCAACCGAGTTTTGACTTTAGAACCTCAAGCAGTCGCCAACACACCAGAAGCTTAGCTACTTCGATTGCATTGACGTATCCCTTCGGAATCTCGTAAATTTCTTCGGAACCTACCTCTTTTTTCAGCGCATCCAAAAGCGAGCTGAAAAGCTCTACGTTCATGAATCCGTCGATATCTATAAAGCTCGCCGGCTTTGAATAGTAGTAATCGGAAAAGAAGCCGATCGCGAAGTCTCTCTCGCTTGCCCTAACGAGTGCCGAGAGGTCGATGTTCAGCCTTATCGGTTCCGCCGGTATGCTTTCATCCCTTCTGATTATTAGCCTAACTCTATAAACATTCTTGAAGTTCTCCTCCTCAAAGAGATAGGTGATCCTTTCCACGTTGCTCATCGATGTAGGAAATATCTTGATGACAACATCCGCATATATCTTCTGGAAGTCTATGTATCTCTTGTAATCGGGTTCCCTTTGAATTATCTCCTCTATAACCTTCTGCCTATCGTAGCCCCTTTCCTCAACATCCCTCTTTATCTTCCATCTCCTCTTGATGTATCTCGCCGGATCGACGAATATCTTGAAGTCCAAATAGTTCCTTATTCCGTCATAAAGCGTATGTAATCCTTCGACGATTATCACCGGAGTAGGCTCGAATTCCTCCCAAGGGCCGAATGTTCCGGTTCTGTGATCGTATGTCGGCTTCCTTATCTTCTCCCCTCTCTTAAGCATGAACAGATGAGTTTCAACGAGCTTCAGGTTGTTCGCATCCGGATGGAGCGGTGTGATACCAAGCTTCCACCTCATTGCTCTGTCGTAAACGTGATAGTCATCTAACGTAATCGTGCCCACTATATCTTCCCCCAAAAGCTTTCTTATAGCATTCGCGAATGTAGTCTTACCAGAACCGCTGTCTCCGGCAATTCCAACTATAAAAACCTTTCCAGAACTTTTCAGCTTATCTCTCAGGTTCATTTGAGACAAAAATTATATAGGTCTTTTTAGCGTTTGCGGTAGGGATGAAAATCCTCATATACGGTGTGGGCGGAATGGGAGGATTCTTCAAGGATTTCTTCTTCTCAAGAGGATACGATGTGGCTGGCTACGATATAGTTGAGGATAGAAGGGATGTCGAGCTCGATCAGATTGGAGATTTCGATGTCATATTCGTCTGCGTCCCCATGGACGCAATAGGAGATGCGTTAGCAAATATCAAGCGGTATGCGAATCCTAAGGCGTTGCTCGTTGACATATCCTCGATTAAAGGCAACGTCCTTCCGCTATTCGACGAATCAGGATTCGATTATCTCAGCATACATCCGATGTTCGGGCCGAATAGCGAGATCGGTCTTTCGAACATCATAGTCGTAGTCGAGTCAGGAAGGGAGGAAGAGAAGGTAATACTGGATGAATTCAGGAAGGCTGGGGCTGTTATAAGCTATCTGCCGAGGGATAAGCACGATGAGAAGATGGCTGAGATTCAGGGGATCAGTCACTTCGCCATACTTGCGGT
>JALWBF010000102.1:0-3224 GCA_027016055.1 Archaeoglobaceae archaeon
AATAAGATCAGATGGCTCGTTAATAACTACGATTACGCCGTGGCGTATATGACGGAACTCTACGGCTATGCTGCAAGAACTCAATGGATAAGAATGGCTTACAGGCATCTCAGACTTTACAGAAGCCTGCTCGAATGTTCATCTTCCTCCTGATTTTTTCCACAACGGCTTTTTTCTTTTCTATAGCCTTCTCTACGGCTTTATCGATCCTTTTTCGCATTTCTTCGAAGTTTTCAGGCGTTTCTTCGCCGACTACCTTCTTTATCGGCGTGTAAGCCGATTCCCTGAACCTCGGCTTTAAAGGCTTCTTCCTTCCGTCTTCGATAATGTATGCTCCTTCTCCATCCTCAACCCAGCCGACTTCCTCTATTTTTATTCCAACCTTTCTCACAGCCGATTTTACCTCTTCAGCCACTTCTTCCGGACAGACAACCATCAGGGAATCGATCGATACTCCCATGAAGTCTATCTCAAGCTCGTCGAGCATCTTCAGAACCTTCGGATTCACGATGCTTCTGCACTTCTCGTAATCGAAAACGAGGGATTTGCCGGAAACCCTCGCTATCTCTTCCGCATCTCCCCTAATTCCACCGTTCGTAACGTCGCTCATGGAATGAATCCTTTTAACCAACCCGGCCTTAAATATTGCTTCGCAGGCGATTAGAAAGTCTATGTTGAGCGTTTCCTCAACCACCTCGTGCATTCCGTAGTATATTGCCGTAGTAGCTATCGTCCCTCCTCCAGCCCCTTCGGTTAGCAGAATTACATCCCCCTCCCTAACGTTCTTCCTCGGCGTTATGTATTCCGAAACTCCCACGCATCCGACGCAACCGGTCATTCTTTCTCCTATCACCATATCTCCGCCTATTCTAAGCGTCGAGCCGGCCACAAGCGGAACTCCGACCAAATCGCATAAAGCGGTTATTCCGGCTATATGGTCGAATATCTTTGAAACGTCTCCATCATCAGCTACGTGTATGTCGGAAAAAACGGCTATAGGCTTTGCACCCATTACGTATACATCCCTCATCGCCGCCCTCGTAACGTGGAAACCGGCTATGAAGGGAAATTCGCTCAAACGGGAGTGTATACCGTCAACTGCCACAGAAATATATAGATCTCCGACCCTCACAACTCCGGCATCGTCCAAATCCCTTGACGATATAACGGCTTCGGTTGATCCGATTATCTCAGCGATCTTGCTGTGAACGTAGAAATCTCCCCTTCCCCTCGAACCAACACCGAATTCGCCCATCTTAACTCCGCTCTTATAGTAATCGAGAATCGGCAAAGTTTTCGAGTATGCGTTTTTCACCTCTAAAATAACCGCATCAGCCCACCTTTTTGCCCTTTCGTGATCCCATCCCTTAATCTCCATTATCCTCTCGATCAGCATCTCTCTAACCTTTTCTTCTCCCAATTTTTCGAGCAACCTTCTCGCATAGCCTTCCAAATCCATACAATTTTGGACTTCGGCATTGTTTATAACGTCTTTCAGACATCGCTACAGACCAAGGCAACTCCTATAACTATAAGAATCGTTCCAATTACCACCTTTGGACTCAAGCTTTCGCCCAAAACGATTGCCGAGAAGATAACCGTAAACAGCGGATATATCGAAGTTAGCGGAACAACCCTCGATGCGTATGTGAACTTCAATGCGATGTAGTATAGAACCATTGCCAATCCACCGCCCAAGGCTCCGGCAATGAGAAGATACGCAACGTTTTTGCCGTTAAAAGCTGATAGATCGAACTGCTTTAGAAGAACGACGGCTAAGACCAAAAAAGTAATGGCACCGAAAGCTCTAATCAGATTAGCCATGTAAGGCGAAACACCCGACGATACGACGATCTTGTCGAATATTGGTGCAATACCCCAGAGGAGCGCTGCAAGTAAAGCCAAAAGCTCTCCCTTCATTTCATCACCTCTCCTGCTTTAATCCTTCTGTTAAATTCGAACATCATGATCCCGGCTGCGACGGACAAATTAAGGCTTTCTATCTTCCCCTTCCCCGGAATCTTAGCTATGAAATCGCACTGCTTCTTTACGGGCTTGGAGATACCCCTATCTTCACCCCCTATCACGATGGCTATAGGAGGAGACATGTCCACGTTGTCTATATCTTCGCCGTCCAAATCCGCACCGACAATCGTTATTCCGAACTTCTTGAGCTTCTTCAAAGTGTTTGCCAAATTTTCAACTCTTGCAATATCCAAATGCATAACCGCTCCTGCCGATACCTTAACTACCGTATCGGTAACTTGAGCTGATCTTCTCTTCGGAATAACAACACCGGCACAGCCGAAAAATTCGGCAGATCTGAGCACAGCCCCCAGATTGTTCGGATCTTCGACGGAATCGAGGAAAAGCAGAAATGAGCCAAGCCTTAGACACTTATCGATTAGGTAATCGACTTCAACGTATTTTATAGGCGATATATCGGCTGAAATTCCTTGAGACCCTTTCGGCAAAGCGGAACGGGGAACGTAAACGACCGGAATTCCCTTTTTCTTAGCCCGAGCTATCAGTTCCTTGATCCTCGGGTTCTTCGTGTCCTTATCCACGTATATCTTGTTAACCTTGCCGGACTTCAGAGCTTCAGCAACGCTGTTTATTCCTCCGACTTTCATCGTCAATGCTTAAGCCGTTCTGATATTAAGCTTTGATCACAACCGTTTTAATCCTTCGAGTTGGAGTGTAGATTATGAGGGATGTTGGCTTAATATCATCGAATCCGACTAAAATCAGGATCCTCGAACTGCTTAAGAAGAGGAAAAAAGCGGATTCGAAGACGATTGCAAAGTTCACAAGGATACCTGAGATAATGCTCAGAGGGGTTGTTGAAGAGCTGAAGAGGGACGGGTTTATCGTTGAAGAAGATGGCACTTTCAGCCTGAGTTCATCCGGCTTGGAAGTTCTGATGAAGATGAAGCTATGATCCTGAGGGAGTTCGAAACGAAGAACGAAAAGGTATTTTTGATTAGAGATCTTATCGAAGTTAGGATTCCGAAAAACCATTACGCGAAACTTGCAAGGAAGTATCCTAAGGAATACATAATCTCATTTGCAGAGCCTAAGAGAATCCTGCATCACGTAACGAAGAGGAATTTGGTTTACGTAACAAAGGAGAGCGGGATTCCTCTGCTTGGGCACGCAGCCTTCGGCTTGATCGATAGGGGAACGAATCTGATTCAGGTCAGGCCAACCACCGGCTGTAACCT
>JALWBF010000102.1:3234-4001 GCA_027016055.1 Archaeoglobaceae archaeon
AACTGCATATTCTGTAGCGTAGACGAAGGCAGAAAGAGCAGAACGAGGGTTACAGATTACATCGTCGAGCCGGAGTATTTAATTGAAGAGTTCAGGAAGATCGCGGAATTTAAAGGAGACGGAGTCGAAGCGCATATAGATGGGCAGGGAGAACCTCTGCTTTATCCATACATGGAAGAACTGCTTGAGGGATTGAGGAAGACTAAGGAAGTTAAAGTTATTTCAATGCAGACAAACGGTATTTTGCTAAACGAAGAGAAGATCGAAGTATTCGAAAAATACATGGACAGAATAAACCTCTCCCTAAGCACTCTCGACGAGAAGAAGGCTGAAATGATATACGGTTGCAAATATCCGCTTAAGAGGGTTATCGAGATAGCTAAGATGATCGCCGAAAGCAAGATCGATCTGCTTATAGCCCCGGTCTGGCTTCCCGGTGTGAACGATGAGGATATGGAAAAGCTGATAGAGTTCGCTTTGGAAATAGGTGCCGGAAAGAAATGGCCGCCTTTGGGGATACAGAAATACATTCCATACAAGTTCGGAAGGAAACCGAAGGTTGACGTTATGAGCTTCAAGGAGTTCTACGAGAAGCTTAGGAAGCTCGAGGAGGAATACGGAGTAAAGCTGATACTGAAGCCGGAAGACTTTGGAATAGAAAAGCGTCCACGAATACCGCATCCGATAAAGAAGGGGGATATTTTTAAAGCGAAGATAGTTGCGGATGGAAGGGTT
This sequence comes from Archaeoglobaceae archaeon, assembly GCA_027016055.1. Taxonomy (GTDB): domain Archaea; phylum Halobacteriota; class Archaeoglobi; order Archaeoglobales; family Archaeoglobaceae; genus WAKM01. The sequence goes on from JALWBF010000102.1 coordinate 3,970, forward strand.
AAAGGCGAAAAGATCGTGGTAGTTAAGAACAG
>JALWBF010000102.1:4011-9371 GCA_027016055.1 Archaeoglobaceae archaeon
GAGTAGTCACGGTGCTTACGGATAAGAAGGTCGGAGATTTCGTAAAATTCCAGATCGTAAGAGATCACGACGGAATATTCTTGGGAAGGGAGATCTAAAACGCCACGAGTATTGAGCATTCGAGATAGATGATAGCTGGGAGGAGGAAGTTAATATTTTTTGAAAGTGCGCTTACTACGAACAGCATGCACGTTATCAGGATTAGGATTTGCCTAATCCGAACCGGAACGTTGGATTTAACCCTTCTTCTGACTTTGAGATCGATAATTAATAGAAATAATCCTACGATTACTATTAGATAGCTTAAGGTCAGCAGCTTTTGAAGCTCGTTAATACCTATCACGTTGAAGAGCGCCAATATCAAGATTAAGAAAAAACCGATACCGGTGGAGATCAACAGCAAACCATACGCTTTCCTAACATTCATACTTTTTGATGATCGCTTATTATATAAAAAAGTTGGTTGCTACAGTCTAAGCACACCTAAAAAAACTAAAAACATTCAATGGAAATTTCTTAATTTTTGGGAACAATCTCAGTTATCTTAAAAATAAATATTAACGAATTAATGTTCGATAATAATAAGTATTACTAAATCGCAAATTTTTTATAACACTATTGATGATGATAATCCGCGATGGAGGGGTGTGGGAGAATAATAGGCAACGACGTTTGGATAGACCTTCGGCAGGATGGCAGATTTTACGTTAGACATGGTATGAAAGGTTATCTTGATCTTAGATTGATAAGGAAGGCTTTTGCAGTGGACTCTATTGGAAATACGAGACCTATAGCAGTTGATATTAGTAAGAATTCGTATGGTGAATTTTTATTGAATTTTAATAATGATGGGATATATACCGTTGTAATAGAATATGATTGTGGTGTGAACTCAAAGAATGAAACGATCAGCAACAGAGATGTTTACCACGTTTACGGATTCGCAAAGGCGTATTTCATAGTCGGTGATTTAGAGCGCAGACCGAGTAGCGTTGGGTTGGATCTGGAGATAATTCCGGAAGTTATAAAGAAGTTCAGGGAAGGTGAAAGGGTAGGAGTTCAACTGCTATCTAAAAATAAACCGGTAAGGGGTGAAATAAAGGTTAGATGCGGTAAAAAATTGGTGGTAATTTTCGACGAGGATTACGCAGAAATAAACCTCGGTAAGGGTGCAAACGTAATATCCGCAAAGGTCATCGACGGCAAAAAGTTAATGCTCTCAACATTGACGATTATGGCTTATTAAACGTTAATCCTAAAGCTGTAAACGAAGAGAACCCTAACCCTACCTTTTCTTAAGCCGGCATACTTCGTGCTCATCTTAACTTCCGCTTTAAACATTTTATTCAGCTTTGAAATGATTGTTCTCGCTACGTTAACATCGGAAAAATATACATCCATTCCATTCTTCGTCATCTCAATTTCGAACTCTTCGCCAAACCTTTCGATAATCTTCATTATTGCCTTCCTCTTTTCTTCATCTATCGAGCCTCTAATCTGAAGTATGGTCGGATGCTTCACAGAAGTAGTTGGCTCAAAATTTATATACTTATTCGCACAGCCGATTACGATGGATCTGCTACAGCTGGAGTTCGACATCAGATATATAAATGCTGTATCGAGGAAGGTGCCGGAAGAGCATGCACTGATCAGGCTTATAATTTCAGCCTTAGCCACCCCTAACGAGCTCGAAAATTTAGTTAAAAGGGATTTCAGAGTTATAAATAGAAACGGTGAATCCGTGTATACTGTTAGACTGATATCCGGCGGAAGATCGAGGGTTGCTCCGATAGATGAAAAGACATACAAAATTATAATGGAAATCTGCAGAAACAAGAGCGGAAAGCAGAGGGTGTTCGATTACACGAAGGATGAGATCGACAGGATTGTGGAAAAATACTCGCCGGTAAGGAGGAAATACAACGCACTTAAGCTCAGGGAAGCGGTAATAGAGATACTGAGGGACTGCTTATTCTTCGACCACGACTACGTCAGCGATTTGCTAAACGGTGTGAACTTAGATGGAGTTATCGACTTCCTTTACGATTCTCATCCGATGTTTTCCGGAATGTGGGATTTGGACGATGACGAAGTCGCGGAAGACTTCATAATGAATTACACGGCGATGACCGGAGTAAGAGATGCAAGGAAGATAGCTGAGGAGATATGCGAGAGCGAAGAAAGAGTGGCAAGATTAATGAGAAAGGAATTTAGAAGATTCCTTTAATTCGACTGGCTTATAGTTAACATAGCAAATTTTATCTTCATTCAACAGACCGAAGATTATGGCAAAAATGATGGAAAAAAAGTCCGCAAGAATTCTTGCATTTATATTGGCTCTAATAATGATCGGCTCGGTGCTCGTATACGCTTTTAGGGGACCTTCAAAACCTGAGGAAAGAGCTGTGAAGTTTGACATGGGGGATAGTCTTAAGGATTGGCTAAGATACGTCCCAAACTCAACCGAATACATACTATACTTCAACTACAACGTTACAAACGAAACCCTGCTTAAATTAATCTACAACGCTACACTAAAAAACATCGATCCCTACGCATTCTCAATCTTCAGACCGAACTACATCGGAATGTTTAAACGGATGCTGATTGGCTATCCAGAATTGTATCTTATCGACCTCGGAAGAAAGAAGGTTTACTTCGCCTTTGATTATGAAAGAAATTATCACGGCTACGATGTTAAAATAAAAAACTTTAATGGAAGATACTACGCCATGGTTAGCGAAATCCATCCCGTAGTCTACGGATACTTGGGCAGTGTTATCAACGTTCTGAAGGTTATATCGAACAACGGAACGAATTTTACGGATAGATATGGGAATTACACAAGCAGAATAAACGGAAGCTTCGATTATGCGGTAATGGTTACCGGCAAAACAGCAATGAGTTCGATTCAAAGTAACGGAACCCCCATAGCCGACTTCTACTTCGAGGGATACAGGATGAACGAAACAAACGGGATGTTCGAGAAGGTCGTGGGCATCCACTTTTTGGGCAACTACTTCTTAGTGAAATCCAACAAAACCGCATACTACTACTTCAGAAATTATAAAGATGGTTTCAGCATCGCGATAATGGACGATTACAATCTGACAAAGCTTATCAACACTACACCGGAAATAAGGTCTGTGATAATTAAGTTCGGAAAGTAATATGAGGGTCGAAGGTGGAACGACTCTGCTGGTAGAAGGAAAAGCGGAGGTAAAAGTTGAAGGAAAAGCCGAGGTCTTCGGATGTCCAATTGAGAGCGTTACGGTTAGCGAGGGGAAGATTCTTCCAATATATATTTTGGAAGACTCCGAAGTGGAAGTGGAAGGAAATTACATTGCGGTCAAAGGCTCAACGATTCCGGATAGCTGGAACAGACTTGTAGAAACTATCGAGAGGGAAGGATACACAAAAATAATGCTTTTCGGAGATACAGATTCCGGCAAGAGCAGTCTTGCAACATTTTTAGCTAACAAGCTAAGCGGGGGAAAGTGGCTCGTTGATTTGGATATCGGGCAGTCAGACATTGCCCATCCGTGCGCGATGGGTATCGGATACACAGAAGGCGGAATTATATCGATTTCGGAGGTTCAGATGCTCGACGGCTACTTCGTTGGAACTATATCTCCAACGGGAAGAGAGGCGAGATGCTTAAGGGGGGTTGCAAGCATCGTAAGTAAGACTTACGATCTCGCTAAGGAAAAAGATAAAATTATCATAGACACTACCGGCTGGACTAAGGGGAAGAGAGCAAGGGACTACAAGCTTGCGAAGATCGAGATAATAAAGCCGGATTTAATCGTATGCTTCGGAAAAACGCCGTATTACCTCAAAAGATACAACACGTTCGAAGTAGAATCTTTCGTGCTGAAGAAGAGAAGCAGAGAGGTTAGGAGTTCGATAAGGAGTAGGCTTTACGCCAAATGGCTTGAAAACTCGGAGCTTAGAAAGTTCAAAGTTGATGAGTTAGAGTTCGAGAGCACGACGCTTTTTAAGGGTGAGAAGATCGAATTCTTAGAAGGTGTTTTGGATGCTAAGGTAATCTTTGCAGAAAAGGGCGCAGATTTCTTGAACGTTTGCGTGGAAAAGGAGGTGGAGGTTGGAGGGGAACTAATCAAGGCTTTGCTTGAGGTTTATGAGGTTAAGGAGGTCTGCATATTTTCTCCAGATCAGCTGAAAGGTTTGATGCTCGGATTATACGATAAAGATGGCAGATATTTGGGCTTCGGATTGCTCAAAGGGTTGGATGTTGAAGAAAGATCGATAGATGTTTTGACTTCCGTAAGAGGAGAGATCGGAAGGGTAGAATTTGGAGAGATAAAGCTCAGCGATGACCTGAAGGAAGTCATAACCAGAGTTCCCTAAACTTAAAATTCCCGGAATCGAATATAAAACTATGATCGAAATTAGGACGAGTAGGAGGGTCGAAATCATAGATATAACATCTGATGTTCAGAGAGAGGTGGAGAAATCCGGTGTCAAGGACGGAATTGCCGTCGTTTACACACAGCACACGACAACAGCTATAGTTATCAACGAGAACGAATCTGGTTTGAAGGAGGATATAGTGTTCATTTTGGATAAGCTGATTCCGAGAGGAGCCGGCTACATGCACGACACCATAGATAACAATGCCGACTCCCATCTCAGAGCGATTTTACTCGGAAACAGTGTTGTTGTTCCGATAACTAACGGAAGACTCGATTTGGGAACTTGGCAGAGGATAATGTTCATAGAATTGGACGGCCCTAGAACGAGGAGAGTTATCGTGAAAGCCATCGAGGGTTAAACATGCTGAAGCTCATATTTCTCGAAACGTCGCTCGAACTAGTTCCGCCGAGCATCGCAAGGCATCCTGCAGTAGTGAAGGATGCAAGGAGGAGAAAGAAGAAGCCTACAAAGATGATCTTGGACGATTCGAAGCATCACGCTGCCATGAAGGATTTGGATGCGAGGGAAAAGAGGGGAAGGCCGGATATAATCCATCAATGTCTGCTTTCAGTTTTGGATTCGAGGGCTTCTAAGTTCGTCGACATATACGTTCATACGCTCGACGATACGATAATATGGATAAACAACGAGACGAGGTTGCCGAGGAACTACAACAGATTCATAGGACTTATGGAGGATTTATTTGAGAAGAAGGAGATAAAAGCCGGAGATAAGGTTTTGCTTAAGATTTTGGATGCGGAGCTTGAAGACATTCTTAGGGATGCTGAAGCCGTGATTGTTTTAACCGAAAAAGGCGATAGGGATGAGGAATTTTTGAGGGAGATCATAAGAACCAAAGATGATCTTGCGATCTGTATCGGAGCCTTTCCCCACGGAGATTTCGAGGAGGATACATTAGAAAT
>JALWBF010000103.1 GCA_027016055.1 Archaeoglobaceae archaeon
CGGGTAGCGGATACCACGCGGCTGTTGTTGCAGAGATAGTCGGGAAGAAAGGCAAGGTGATAGCGATCGAAAGGATTCCGGAATTAGCCGAAAGAGCTAAGCGGAACTTGGAGTATTTGGGTTACGATAACGTTATAATAATTGTCGGTGACGGAACAAAGGGCTATCCGCCCGAAGCTCCATACGATAAGATATACGTAACGGCAGCCGCTCCGGATATTCCAAAGCCCTTGATGGAACAGCTCAAGCCGGGAGGAAAGATGGTGATACCCGTAGGAAGATACGAGCAATATTTATACGTTGTTGAGAAGGATGAAGGAGGTAGAATTCGCAAAAAGATATGGGGACCGGTTAGATTCGTTCCGCTCATCGGCGAATATGGATTTAAGGAGTATGAGGTCATCTGATTTATTACGATGATAGATCATCTAACCTTTTCCCACTTATAGAGCTCCACTACTTCGGCCAATGTTTTTCCACCCTCTATTTCTGCTCTGATCCTATCTTCGTGCTTTTTAACTTCCAGAGCCCTCCTCGCAATTTCGTAAGCCCTCTGCTTCGGAATAACCATAACTCCGTTGTCATCCGCAACTATCCAGTCCCCCGGATTTACCTCGACACCTCCGCAGATTATCTTAACGTTTATCTCCCCGAAGCCCTTGGGTTCTCCGGCATTCGGAACTATCTTTTTAGCAAAGACGGGAAATCCCAGCTTTACTATATCATCAACATCCCTAACTGCTCCGTCTATTACTACCCCCTCTATCCCCTTATTTATACAGCTTCTCGTCGCCAGTTCTCCCCAAACTGCCGCGTTATCTCCGGAACACTTGATCACGATTACATCTCCCTTTTCGGCAACATCTATTGCTTCAACGGTCTTGGCCCAGTCACCGTCCATCGTGTAAACCGTAACGGCCTTACCTACGATCTTCCTCCCCTTTACTATCGGCTTGATTCCCTCCATAGCCCTTGCTCTATGCATGGCATCGCTTATGTTCGGAGTCGTAACCTGCATCAAAATCCTTCGAATTTCTTCATCTATCGAAGCCTTTTTAATCCTTATCTCCTTCGATTTGGCATAAGCCGAATCTATTGCTTCTCTTATTTTCCGAGCCGAAGCTGTTACATCCTTGGATTTCACGATGTTGCTCCCGACTATGACTATATCAGCTCCTAGGGCAACGCAATCTGAAGCTCTTTCGGCATCCAAGCCTCCCGCAACGGCTACGGGAACGCTGACCGCATCGACTACATCCTTAAGAATTTCGAGCGGATCGTAGCCGAGCATCTGAACGTCTATTCCGACGTGAACGTTTACGTAATCGACTCCCAATTCTTCGAGCTGTTTCGCCCTTTCAACCGGATTCGGATGATTGATCAGGTCGACCATAATCTTACAGCCGTATTTCCTTCCGGCCCTGATGGCTTCGGCGATGGTGGAATCGTTGCTTAAAGCTAGAATTATAACTACATCCGCACCGCTCTTTGCGCACATCTCAACCTCCAAGGCTCCGGTGTCTATCGTCTTCATATCCGCAACGATCGTTCTTTCCTTAAACTCGCGCTTTATAGTCCTGATAGCGTCCATACCCTCGCTCTTAATTAGAGGCGTTCCGACTTCGATCCAATCCGCTCCCCCCTTTAAAGCCAACTTAGCGATTTCAACCGCTCTTTTAAGCTCAACCAGATCCAAAGCAACCTGAAGGATGGGTTTATCCATATCATTAGTTCCGCAATAAGGATATAAGAGTGTAATCCATAGAAATATTCGTGAAGTGCGAGCTGTGCGGCAACGAAACTTGCACCGATACGATTCCTATCTGCCCGAATTGTTCGAAGACGGAAAAAGCCTTGGAGTTCGTTGCAAGGCTACATCCGGATGTAGGTAAGATTAGAGGCGAAGGGATTGCGAAATGCAGGTTATGCTCAAACGAGTGCGGTTTCGACGATCAGGGGTTATGCGGACTTAGAATAGTTCACAACGGTAAACTCAGATCGCTGGTTAGCTCTGATAAGGCTATCCTAAGTTGTTACGAAGATCCTCTGCCGACGAACTGCTGCAACGCTTGGTTTTGCGAAGGTTCAAAGCTTAGAGGCGTGAACTTGGCCGTATTTTATTACGGCTGCAACTTCGATTGTCTTTACTGTCAGAACTGGTCGCACAAATTCGTCTCGGAGAAAAATTTGGTTACCGTTAAGGAGATGGTTGAAAAAGCTATGCCGGAAAGGGTTAAGTGCATCTGCCACTTCGGCGGATCTCCGGAGCCTCAGCTTCCCTTCGCAATTAAGTTCAGCGAAGAGGTTCTGAAGAGGAGAAACGTAATGATATGCTGGGAGTGGAACGGAGCCGGAAGGACATCTTTAGCCCTAAAAGCGGCGAAGCTGAGCCAAAAAAGCAACGGAACGGTCAAATTCGATCTTAAGGCTTGGAATCCTAACCTTCACAGGATTCTTACCGGCAGGAGTAACGAGCAGACGCTTAAAAACTTCGAAAGGATATTCGACAAATATCCGGAAGTTTTATCCGCCACAACCTTGCTAGTTCCATACTACGTGGATGAGAAGGAGGTTGAGGGTATTGCGAGGTTTATAGCTTCGCTGAGCGACGAAATTCCATACAGCCTACTTATATTCCATCCCGATTTCAGGCTTTCCGACATGCCGATAACGCCGAAGAGTCAGGTTAAGAGATGCTACGAGGTTGCGAAGAGGTATCTCAAAAGGGTGCATATAGGAAACATGCACCTCCTCAAATGGGCTCCGGATTGATCCTTGAAGCTATGAACTCGAAGATCAGCTTTGCGACGAGCATAGGAGTAACCCTTTCCGAATCCGGAACGACCTCAACGAAATCTATCGCAAATATGT
>JALWBF010000104.1 GCA_027016055.1 Archaeoglobaceae archaeon
TCCAAATCCTTAAACTTGCATTCTTTCCTGAAGTTACACTCCTCGCATATCTTACCGTTTTTGATTTTGTAGGCTATTTCCGTATCTCTAACAATCGCATCTATCTCCTCAGAACTCAAGTTCAACCTTCTCGATATGTATTCCCTAACCTTCGCATTCTTCAAAAGCTTTGGAACATATTCTTCCGGCATATCAACCAAGCGGTTTGCAAAATCGCAGATTTTCTCATTTATTCCATGCTCTAAACAAAATATCATATGTTCTCTCCAAGACGGCATTAATTTAACTTTCCACATCAAAAATTAAATTTTTTCCAAAACGGTTATTTGCAATCTTTTTCAACTTCAATTCGGTGATGAAGCTGGGGATAGCGGAGCATATGCGATGACGAAGCCTGGGGTAGCTGATCTAAAATCTTAAATTTTACCGTTCAGATTACATCGTTATGAAATCGATGTATCTTCCCCTTCACGACGGAAAGGCTCCTTATTGGCTACTAAATAGAATGAAGAGGTTAGCTAAGCCTATAATTACGCTTATAATCGAGGAATTCGGTGAAAAGGAGTTTTTTGAGAGGATATCAAATCCTATATTCTTCCAATCGTTCTCAAACGTTTTGGGATTCGACTGGAACTCCTCAGGCTCTACTACAGTTCTGATAGGTGTTCTTAAATCCGTTCTGAATACCGACGATTTTGAGATCAGGGTTGCGGGTGGAAAGGGGTTAAATGCGCTAAGAACTCCGGAAGAGATCAGAAAATTTGCTGACGATCTCGACGTGGATGCAGAAAAGCTGATCGATGCGAGCAGATTAACTGCAAAGATCGATAACTCAGCTTTGCAGGACGGATACGATATATACCATCATGCGATAATATTTTCGAAGCGGTTCTGGACGGTAATTCAGCAGGGAATGAACACAAAGCTTAGAATGGCGAGGAGATACCATTGGGACGTCCATTCATCCAATCCGGAAATAGAAAATCCGCATTCTGGAATCGTAGCTTTAAGAAGGGAGAAAGAAGTTATCAATCTAACCTCCGATAAGAGCAGGAATGCGAGGGATGTTATGATCGATGTAATAAGGGATGGAGCGTTCAAAAGGGATTACTCAAAGCTGATCTCGATAGTTAAGTTTAGGGATGGAATTTCCGTGCCAAGAAGGATCGATTGGAAAGCCGTCGAAGTCGCTTACGAGCTACAGCCGGAGAGGTTTGAGGATCTATTGCTGATCAGAGGTATAGGAAAGGGAACGCTCAGAGCCCTCGCACTAATAGCTGATCTAATCTATAACACGGAATACGATAAGCAGGATCCGGCAAAATACTGCTTCGCGTTGGGCGGCAAAGATGGGGTGCCTTTTCCGGTTAACAGAAAAGTATACGACGAAGTTATAGAGTTCATGCGTTCTGTAATCGAACAATCCAGATTGGGCGATTTTGAAAAGAAAAAGTTATTGCTGAAACTCGCTAAGCTTTAATGAACGTGCTCCGGAGCCAATCTTGTGAGTATCTGGTAGTCCGTTATAACCCCTACGGGCTCACCGCCATCAGTCACTACTATGAGCCTTACACCTTCGTCCCTCATTATCTTCAGGGCTTCTCTGATTTTCGTATCCTTTTCGACCATTATTATCTTCGGATCCATGAAATTCTTAACCTTATCGTTGACCCTACCTTCGATGAAAGCCTTAACAGCGTTTGCGAGCGAGAATATTCCTATGAATTTGCCGTCCTTCCTAACCGGTGCCCTGTGTATCTTGTTGTCAACCAAAACCTTTGCAGCATCCTTCACCGTGTCATCCGCATCGACCGTAATTATCGGCGAAGACATGTGCTCCTCTACTTTGTCTTTGGGAAGTGCAAATATCTTCTGGATGTCGATGACTATGATGTTTTCGGTATCGTCTCTGCCAGTAACCCTGCCGTAAATCATCATCTCGTTAACCGGCGTCGGACCTATCGCCACCTCATCTCCGGGCATGATTCGTCTTATATTACCTATAATCCTAACCTTAGCCTGACATACTTCCGGATGCGAAAGCGACGGCAGGCTCATCTCTTCGGCACTTAAATCCTCCATAAGAACTCCGTTAACTATGACCGGAACTTTAACCGCTTCTTCCGGCTTTGTTATTGACAGCAATTCGTATGCTTTGGCTGTCGGTCTGTAACCTCCCTTGGGACCGGGAGCACCTTCAACCAATCCCAAAGCCCTCAAAGCCTGCATCTGATTTCGAACAGTTCCGGGGTTTCGATTTATGAGCTCTGAAATCTCTTCCCCTTTTACCGGAGCTCCGCCCTTCTTTTTGTAGAGCGTTATGAGCGCGTAGAGGATATCTTTCTGAATGGGGGTGAGTTCTAACTCCATCACATCACTTTCGAATGAGGAATTATAAATATTTTTCTTGTGCAATCTGTGCGAGAGTTGAGAAATTTTGATTAATATTAAAAAATGCTGATATTTTTATTTTTAATTAAAATAACTTTAAATATAACTATTAATCGTTCGAAAAGCCTTTTTAAATTTCGATGCAAATCTGTTACAATGTTTGAAGCCAAAAAGTTGCCTACAGTGCTGACAGCCGAGGAATTGCTCGATAAAGCCTTCGGAAGGGCTTCAAAGGTTACCGGTAGGACTAAAAAGGAAAAAACGATTAATAAGCTTTCAACCGTTTCGAACGTTTTGAGGGATTACTTTAACAAGATTATCAGGTCTCATCCCAGTTACGATAACCTTCCGGAATTTTATAAGGAGATGATAGACGTTATCGTAGGTTTGAGGAAAATTAAGAAAGCATTAGCGGCTTTGGACTGGGCGAATTCGATGACGCAGAAGATAATAACTAAGAGTATAAGGGAAGTAAAAT
>JALWBF010000105.1 GCA_027016055.1 Archaeoglobaceae archaeon
CGCCAGTGGCTATAATCGAAAAGGGTTGCACGGAAGAGCAGAGGGTAACGGTTGCACCGCTTAAGGATATAGCGGACGTTGCCGAAAAGGTTGGAGTTAAGGCTCCGGCTGTGATCGTTATCGGAGATGTCGTAAAATTGAGGGAAAAGCTCGCAAAGTTTTTGAGATTCGATTAGGGGGTTGTTTGAGATGCTGACGGCTATAGCTGATATGATAAGGATAGGTAAAAAACTCGGACAGCTAAGGCTTATAGACGGTGCGAGCGGGAACATGAGTTGCAGAATCGACGATTACATCGTAATAACGAAAACGGGATCGATTTTGGATGAACTTACGCCTCAGGATTTCGTAACGCTTAAGATTGGTGAGGAATCGAAGGACGCTTCGAGCGATCTGATCGTTCACAATGCTATATACAGAAAAACCGATTACAAGGCGGTTCTTCACTGCCACGGAATATACAACGTCGTGCTTTCGTTTATCTACGACGAAATAGTTCCTATGGATTTGGAGGGAAATCTGTTTTTGGGGAATGTTAGGGTTGTGGAGGGCGAGTTCGGGAGTAAGGAACTTGCGGATGAGATTGCAAAAGAGGTTGCGAGAAAGGGGATAGTAATTGCTAGGGGACATGGAATATACTCAGCCGGCACGAACATATATGAAGCCTTCAACAGAGCTTGCTATTTAGAGCACTCCTGCGAAATTATATATAGATATCGCGCAATATCGAATGACAATGCAAAGAAGGCTTAGAAAAGGAAAGGATAAGATATTATTCGGAGTTTGTAGCGGATTGGCTGAATATTTGGATGTCGATCCGACGATAGTTAGACTGATCTTTTTAATCGCTTTCGTAATAGATCCGAGAATCATCTTGATTTACCTGATTTTAGCCGTAATTATGCCGGAAAACGGCGAATACAGATACGATGAAAGGAAAACGAAGAAGGTCTTGGCCTACGGGCTGATAGGTTTGGGATTGCTGTTAATACTCAAAGACATAATTCCGATTCTGTTTACATCAAGTTTGCTGGGCTTGATTTTAATAGTAGCCGGCTTTTTCCTTCTGAGAAGATGATGCTCGTAGCTGTTGCGAGGGCTAAGAAGGATGCTAAGGCTTTAAGTCATGCAGTTAAATGTGAAGTTTTAAGCTTGGGAGGAGTTAGAAGTGTTAATGATATAGACTTCTCAATATTTGCCAGAAGGATACCGATATTCTTCTTCGGAAGGGACGAAATCGAGCTGGCTTTGGAAGTCGAAGCCGAAATCCGCAAGATAACTCCGATATATCAAATCGTAATTTTAAGCAAAAAAGCTGTTAGGAATACGAGGATGGAGGAGATAAGGGAAGCTTTTGAGATCGCTAAGGCTAAGCTTAGACTTTGCTTTAAATTCGACGACGTTTTTCTCTTCTCAAACAAAAACGAGCTCGGAGTTGAAATTCATCCGGATTACGATGCATACTTCGTAATGGGAGAGGGATTCGTTAATAACACCAAGGAGATTTTCGGAGTGGATGTCGAGGAGGGAAATCTGATCGTTAGGAAGCTTCTCAATGAAGAATGGATTTACACTCCAGAGCTTAAGGCCGTGATAAGTAAAAAGATAGGAGAGCCTTTGAGCGTGAAGCTTCATCGCAGGAACGTTAAGCCCAGAAAGATAGACGTAAACAGGATGATAGAAAAAAATCGCAACTGGCTCGAAAAGCTTGAGGAGATATCGGTAGATTTCATTCGAAGAAACGTAGATGGAGATGCCGGAGTTCCGTTCAGCGGGGGAAAGGACAGCACGGCAACGCTGATATTGGCTAAGAAAGCGCTTGATGAAGTAAAGGCTCTCTACGTTAAGGTAAGCCATGAGATGCCTCATACGGAAGAATACATCGAATACGTATGCGAAAGATTGGGCGTCGAGCTCGTTAAATCTGAAGTGCGTTTCGATGTTGAAAGGTTCGGAATGCCAACTCACAGCAACAGATGGTGCACGAAGCTTAAGATGGAGGGATTGAAGAGAATCGCAACTCAAACGCTCATAGCTGGAGATAGGGAAGCCGAAAGCAGAATCAGAAGGGAGAGGGGCGAAATTGAATATAGGATCGCGAAGGAGATATTTCCGATAAAGTATTGGAGCGGATGCATGGTTCAGCTTTACATACTCATGAACGGGCTTAAGTTGCACCCTCTCTATTACGAAGGATTCTACCGTCTCGGCTGCACGATCTGCCCGTCTCTAAGCGATTGGGAAAGAAAGATACTTAGAAAATTCACGGATGGGTGTAAACAGCCCTAAGCACTTCATCGAACTTCTCAAGTTTGCAGAACGCGAACCTCTCGAACTGAACCACTTTGCCCATATCGTTTAAGGCGTTTTTTTCCGCAAACCCCTTGTAGTCTCTTTCAACTCCGTATACGTAGCATTCCACCACATCTTGCTTCGGCAGCCAGTGAATTATGTTCTTTCCCTTCTTAACATCTCTAAGCTCGAACCCTTCGAATTCGAATATCGCCTTATCTTTATCGATCAATCTTACGTTGCAGAAGTCCTTAAGCCTTATTACATCCCCTTCCTTTAACCTGTCGAAGTCTTCTCTGCATATGTAAACTTCGTTCGATCCCTTCAAAACTCTGTATCCTCCTTTCTTAGGATTCAGCGGTATTTTAACATCCACAACCCTATCGAGACCTTCTATTTTGATCTCCACGGGATCCCAAACGAAGAAGTATCTGTTGGCGATCGGATCTATAAGCTTGCGATTTTCGGCGTATAGATTCTTAACGCTAACCGCAACGTCGTTTTCTCCGACTCCCAATGAAAGTATGAACTTCCTTATTGCTTCGGGCTTGAAGCCTCTTCTTCTAAGCGCTCGAATCGTTGGTAAGCGGGGATCGTCCCAGCCTTGATATTTTCCGGCTTCTATCTCCTTTCTAAGTTCGCTCGTCGAAAGTTTTCCGAACTCGTGAATGCTCACCTTACCCCAGTGCTTGGTGATCGGATAATCCCAGCCGAAGTATTCGTATATATACCTCTGCCTCAGCTCGGAATCCCTCAAATCCTTACCCCTGATTATATGGGTTATTCCCAACAGATGATCCTCTATGGCGGATTCGAAATCCAAAGTCGGCCAGACGAAGAACTCATCCCCGACAAGAGGATGATCCTCGTATATAATCCTGAACGCCACCCAATCTCTTATGGCCGGATCCTTATGTTTCATATCCGTTTTTATTCTTATTACAACTTCTCCCTCATCAAATTCCCCATTCAGCATCTTCTCCCAAATTTCGAGCGAATCTTCAGCAGATGTATTCCTGTGGGGGCATTCAACTCCGGAATCCCTGTATTTCTTGAACTCCTCCTTCGAGCAGAAGCAAGGATAGGCTTTTTCCATCTCAAGCAACTTCTCGCAGTATTCGTAGTAGATGGGAATCCTCTTCGAAGCGTATACGACTTCATCAGGCTTGGCATCGAGCCATTCGCAATCCTCAAGATACCACTCATACGCTTCAATCATCGGTCTCTTCGTCCTCGGATCGGTATCGTCGAACCTCAGAATGAACTTGCCCTCGTAAATCTTACAGTATTCGTCGTTAACTACTATACCCCTCGCAGAGCCAAGGGTCGGCGGGCCATTTGGATTCGGAGCGAATCTCATAACAACTTTGCCCTTCTCAGCCCTTTCAAGCGGAGGTAGAATCTTTTCCTTCCTTTCTTCCTTGGGCTTTAGCTCGGCGGTATATCTTTCTATAAGTTCCCTCCTTTTCTCCTCACTTAACGATTCGAACTCCTTTACGCATTCCCTAACGAGTTCGAGAATCTCCTTGGCTTTACTCCTCAACTCCGGCATCTCAGCCATTATCTTACCCATTACAGCCTTCTCGTTAGGTTTTCCGTATTTCGCGGCATTTAGAGCTACAAACTTCATTATTACCTCTTTCACGTGAGCAAAAGGAGCGAGAGGATATACTACTCTTTCGGTGCTATCGTGTATCAAAAATATTAAAATCAAAAATAGAAAGGTAAGTTATTCAACACTCTCGAACCTATCCTTAAGCTTATCCAAAACCTTCGGAAGTGTCGTGTATTCCATCTCCTCCAAAGGCAACCTGTGAGGCTCGAATGGGCCGTGTCTCCTCATGTAGTCGCAGATCTCCATCGCCTTCATTCTCGTGTATTCGAATGCTGGATCGTCGAACATGTCAACCGGCCCGATCAGTTTTCCGTTGCAGAGCTGGAAGCCGGCCGCAATGCATCTTGGCGGTCCGTCAAATCTCGTGCACTTGCTGTATCTAAACGGAACCGGCATTATAGGCCCATTGTGGCTTCCTCTCATCCAACCGCTGACCAGATGCGGGAGGGCAAAAGCTTCGAGAACTTCACCGACCGCCGGTAAACCGCTCTGAGCTCTGACAACTGCAACCGGATCGTCCTTTCCAACATACTTATGCGCTATCTGATACAACTTTTCCGTGCTTATAACCGCAACAGGCTCATCGGTTGGAAGCGGGCTACCCTCTTTCGGATAAACCCTCTTTATTACATACCTGCTCTTCGCTCCTATCAGTGCGAGGAGATCATACATCTCCTCAGGAGTAGCCATCATAACTTTCTTGTGCTCCATGATATCCCAAACCTCAAACCTGAAACCCTGATGCATCGATGGATCTATTACAAGCCCAGCCGTGTTGAATGGATCGGCGAACATTCTGAATATCGGCAAGTTGAAGGCACCGGGTTCTGTTTTATCCATCATGAATACTATTATCGGCTCAGCCTTTCTCTCCGTAAACTCCATCTCAGCAACTCCCGGACCTAGTCCCCTTATATTTCCGGAGAATGCGTCAGCCAGCAAATCCTGACCAGCTGCGTAAAGCTTTAACTCCTTCGCCTTCTTCGCGCACTCCTCAAATGTCTCCCAAGCCAAACCGTGAATTTCTTCACTGTCTACACCCTTTCTGTGTGTCATTATAAGTTCTAGATCGTCTCCAGCATTCAAAACCCTAAAATCTATGATAATACCCTTCTCCTTAGCCTCATTTAACTTCTTTTCGGCAACAGCTTTTATCTCATCAGGAACAGTCGTATGCCCAGCAACACTGCCAACATCTGCTTTGATAACACTAACTGTTATTTTTTCACCCATGATTATACATATAATGCGTAAACAATTTAAACTTTAGGGTCTATAAACATTTCATTAGAATCATAATGGTGTCGAAATATGACGGAGAGTCAGGCTGTTAAAAAGCTTGAGAGATGTCCTACCGGTATTCCCGGATTTGACGAGTTATGTGAGGGAGGACTGGTCAGAGATAGAAGCTACCTGTTATCAGGGCCATCCGGTAGCGGTAAAACTATCTTCGCTTTGCAGTTCTTGGTGAACGGTATAGAACTTTACAATGAACCGGGCATATTCGTAGCGACTGAAGAGAGACCGCAACACATCAGAGAGCACGCTTGGACTTTCGGCTGGGAGCTTGAAAAGTATGAGGATGAAAACATGCTCGCGATAGTGGATGCGACATCGACGAAGATAGGACTGCCTTCGGATGAGAAATACATCGACATAAGACCTTTCGATACGAGATCGTTGCTCGACCAAATAATTACGATTCAGGATGAGATCGGAGCCAGAAGGGCTGTTGTCGATTCGACGACATCCATAGGCTTTGCGATAAACGATATCGCAAAGTTCAGAGTCGAGTTGCTTAAGATATCGACGACCATGGAAGTTCTGGGTTTGACTTCCATCTTAACATGCGAGATCGTCGAAGGAGAAAACAAGGCGTCGAGATTCGGTGTTGAAAACTTCGTTACGGAGGGAACGATCCTTCTCTATTATACGAGAATCGAGAATACGAGGGTTAGGAGCTTGGAAATTCTAAAGATGAGGGGAACCAACCACAGCAAGAAGATACATCCGTTCGAGATTACGGAGAGGGGGATAATAGTCCATGCAAGGGAGGAGGTATTCTCGGGAATTTAGGTATATAATAATAAATAATAAAATATTAAATTTCTTCATTAGAGAATTCCCTTTAGAATTATAGACAGAATAAATTCGGCGGATGCTATCAACAGTAGTATTGCGTATACCTTACTTGGAGCCTTTGCTATCGCCGCAAACATGCTTATTAGCGGTGTTAACATTAGCAGTATAACTCCTATCATACTCTGGCAATCGGTATACTGAAGGTTCTTGAATACCCAGTCGTATCCGTGCACGGTTATACCTTTCACGTTCTTCCAGAACTTAACGGTTGAGTTGCCCCAGTAATACATGGCTTTCGAGAGGGGAATGTATTGGTTCTGTCCCATGAAGTAAAGTATCGCCGGAGCAACCATCAGAATTATTCCGACTACTGTGAATATCGTCATCAATTTTGCGAATGCCAGCGCCATCGGATCTACCCTAATCTTCTCGGCCATCTCGACCACCTCATATTATGTGGGGCAAATAGCCTAAGCCCTCCAGTCCCTTTATTATGTTTAGAACTCCAGCCAAGAACAGAACACCGATTACCAGCCATCTGACGAAAGCGGGTCTTATTATCTCGGCAACCTTTGCTCCTATTCTGGCTCCTATGGTTATTCCGAGTATCGACGGAACGACCACAACCGGAAGTATTGCACCCTTCGCCAAGTAAATTCCAATTGCCGGCGCGTTTGCGGTTATTATAAGCATGCTCGTTGCGGTTGCGACCTTTATCGGAGCACCCATTACTATGTTCAGCAGAGGAACGTTAGCCCATCCGGCACCGAGTCCGAACATTCCGGCGATGAATCCTATGATGGCGAACAATGCCATGCCTATCGGTAGGTTCTTGATCTTATACTGGACTATCCTATCCAAGCTCGGCTCATACCATTCACCAACTATTCCGAGCTTTCTCGACCAGCTGTCGACGTCTTCATCCCTAACTTCCGGAAACTCCAACCTCTTCGAAGTTATCATTATGAAGAACACCAAGAGTATGATTATTCCGAGCAGTAGTTTGACGTAGTATTTACCGTTCGGAAGGGCGTTGGAAACCCAAAGACCGACTATGCCACCGATGACGGAAGTAATTACCATTATCGGAGCTATCACTGCATATAGCCTTATATTTGCTAAACCTTTCCTGAGGAGGTAAGGAACCGATGACAGCGCTGATGTGACAGCCATCACGAGTCCAGCTCCTCTTATGAAGTCTACGTTGAACGGTGTCAGCACTGTCGCCAGCGGAACGTAAAGGACTCCGCCGCCTACTCCGGACACTGGCGATATTATTCCTATCACTAATGTAAATATAAATAGGAACAGTGGCCAGAACCACCAAGCGGTCATTTTACCACCCCCACATTAACTCCGAATTTTACTCCGTGTCCGATACCTTTGTTAACGGCAAATCGATAATAACAATATATAACATTTACCATTTAATAATTTCAAAAAACAATAGTGAACAATATCCCAAAAATTGAAAAAAACAACAAAAAATTAGAGTTGTATTTTCGGTTCTTTCCCGCTCGCTTTAGCGTAAGCCATTGCAACGCCTCTGTATATTAGATGCGCGAACTTGGAGTATGGTGCATACGCTATCAGCATGAATACCACTATGAGGTGGACGATGTATAGATAGTATGCTCCAACACTGCCGGCAAGTCTCGCGAGCTCAGTTATTATACCCGTTATTGCAACGGCGTAAAGAGTCAGCAGGAAGAACCAGTCAAAGTATGATCCGCCCTTAGCATCTGGATTGGTCAGTCTGTTGTAAATTGCAAATGAACATCCCAAGAACAGCGCTATGGCACCCAAGTTGCCTATGATCTTTGCGGGATGCCAGAGGGGGAGATGAGGCATTCCGAGCACATACTTTGCGATAACGTCAACTCCGGCGTCGATACCCAATGCGATGAAACCGTAGAACATCAGTATGTGGGCGTAGTATCTGTTTCTGTTGACCTCACAGATCTTAAACCACGTGTGTCTGAGAATATCCCAGATCGCATAGACGACAGCATCCAAGAAGCACATCCCACCTTTTACTTCAAGCTCCGCTCCTTCCTTGGGCTCAACCACTATCGTCTTACCGCCGCCCTCAGTTAAAGCGTTCCAGAACCTCCACAGTCCGATGAGAGCTATAAGGACAGCCAGTCCGCCGAATATGAAACCGCCAGCTTCAACATATTCCATCGGAATGAACCTGCTGTATTCTATCTCCCCGCCAGTTGGAATGCTCAAATTGAACGCGGAGATCAGGGCGCCTATCAATATTATGGGTATCAAAACGAACAACGGGAAGTAAATCGGATTGTTAACGATCTTAGCCATGAAGCTTGGCCATGAGTATTCGGCTATCATCCTCGCTCTTAGTGCTGCTAACACTTCTCCCGGCTTCGCATCTCTTGGACAATACTTCGAGCAATCGTTACAGTTGTGGCATAGCCAGACATCGGGATCCTTTAAGAGCTTCTCCTTCAGACCCCACTGAGCCCAGATCATTTCTTTTCTTGGAAACGGGCTTTCCTCAGGACTCAAAGGACAGATCACTGAGCACGTTGCGCACTGCATGCATCTCTTTAATGTTTTTCCACCTAACTTTATCACTTCCCTGACGAACTTCGGATCCGCTTCAACTGCCATACTTATCACCCCACAAAAATATAAAGAAATTTAGAAGCCCTTGTATGGATTCGGACCTATCTTCTTAATCTCCTCAACAAATCCGTCCAATATTTCGGGTATCTTTGGCCAATCGGATATCTCAACCTCCAACAGCTTCACTCTTTCAGGTTCGAGGAACAGCCTCTGCAAGGTCTCCTGAACGTTCTCCATTCTTCTGTTCGCAAGCTCGGAACCTCTTATGAAGTGGCACTGGTAGTCCTCACCGAACTTACAGCCGAGCAGTAGTATACCGTCGATTCCTCTCGAAAGCGAGTCAGCTATGAAAACGACGTTCACCGAACCAAGGCATCTGACCGGAATTATCCTGACGAACGGGTTGAACTTGAGCCCGTTCTTTGCAGCCATGTCTATTGCCGGATAGGCGTCGTTTTCACACGCAAATACTATGATTCTCGGCTTATCCTCGCCTTCGGGCACCGAAACAGCCTTAAGCATCGATGAGATCATGTCAACGCTGTATTGCTTGAATGAAATGATCTTTTCTGGACAGGCACCGAAGCAGATTCCACATCTTCTGCATCTCAACGGATTGGGCTGTGGCGTTCCCTTCTCATCCTCATCGAGTGCTCCGAACGGACATTCCTCTGTGCATCTCTTACACTGCGTGCATCTCTGGAGGAAGAAGTTCGGATAGTCTATATCTCCGGTTCTCGGGAATGTGGTCTTACCCTGAGCCACGAG
>JALWBF010000106.1 GCA_027016055.1 Archaeoglobaceae archaeon
TGAATTTGCCGCTGAGCAGTTGGATAAGATTCCGAAGGATATCAAGATAATACTTTCGGTGGGAAACCACGATGCGATAAGACAGGCGGAACCTCAGCCAGCCCTGCCAAAGGAGTATCGCGATCTCTTCTCTAACAACGTTATACACGTCGGAAATCCGGCTTATGTGGAGATAGACGGTTTGAAGGTTCTCATCTATCACGGCAGAAGCTTGGATGATGTAATTACCAAAATCCCGAGGCTGAGCTACGAGAGACCTCATGAAGCCATGATCGAACTTCTGAAGAGAAGGCATCTATCGCCGAGATACGGTGAAAGATCTCCGATAGCTCCGGAAAAGGAGGATTGGCTTGTAATAGATGAGGTTCCCGACATCTTGCACTGCGGGCACGTTCACACTTACAGCGTCGGAGTTTACAGGGGAGTATTTCTCATAAATTCGAGCACATGGCAGTCTCAAACTGAGTTCCAGAGGAAGGTCAATTTAAATCCGATGCCGGGAAATGTGGCAGTCTACTACAACGGAGATATTGCGAGGTTGAGATTTTATAACTAAAAATTCAAAAGCGCACTAGTATTTTGTTAACACTGTATGACCACGGAAGTTTTTTATAAAATATAAGTGCATAAAATTTAGCCCCTCTCGAACCAAAGACATCTGTTTCAATTTACACCATTTATGTGTTATGGTTAGGTAAGATAAGGATGAGATCATGAAGCTCGATGCGCTGGAAGTCGAATTACTATGTGCTTAGCCGTGAGCTTAACGCTCAGCAAAATATAGCTGACGATCTTGCCTCTCTCCTTATAAATAACCGTCAAAACCGACGAAAGTCAAAATGGGTTTATAATGCCAAAAGAGGAAGCAAAACTTCTCCTAAACCCAATAAAGAAGGAGCTATTACCATATAAACAATTACAGGACTAAAACAGCTACGCATTCGCATACTTTTTCGGGGGTTCGCCATGGCGAGATATAGTGGAATGGGATAAAACTCTCTAACCAACTTTGAACGGAATTAAAAGGACTTCCGAACGGGAAGACACCCAAAATCTCTTTGTCCTTTCCTTAAGCCTTAAGAAGATTTCTTCAGCGGTTTTCCCTTACTGAACGCCTATAGATACTGGTATCCCCTATTTACGATTTCTTCTAGCCCGTTTTCACGTTATTTTTAAAACTTCCCTTGAGTTTGCATATTCTTAGTCCATCCTGTTACTCCTGACGGAGCCTTAATTTCTGACCAGCGCGAAAATGTTATATACTGAAATACCAATAATGCTTATCGGCGGGACGTCCCGCTAACCGATGAGCACCTGGGACACCCCCAAATCTATTATGCCATTCCATTTTATAGAGAACAGCTTAAGTTTTTAAGAAATCTCCAATATGCATATTCACACTTACTTAGCTTATCCTCTTTTTGCCAAATGAATGTTTACTTAAGTTTATCTTTGTAAGTTTATGGCTCGATAGCTTACGGGGGTGAAGATAGCAATGATATCTGCAACATATGTGGCTTACGCATTGCTTAGCCTTCTTCTTATGTTCTTGCTCTTTCTGTTAATGGGCTAGTTCTCTCTGGATTTTTTATCTTTTCTTGGAGTGTTCGTCGTGAATTCGCCTTGTAAATATCTAATCTTACAGAATGTCGCTAAGAAAGCTCTTTTCACGGGGGATGAAAGGGGGGCGTTAGTCTTATAAAAGATCGAAATTCAAATCTCAGCTTTAAAACTTTAAGATGGCTCAACCAAATCAGACGCCAATATCGAATCCAAAAACATCTTATAGAACTCCACGAATCCCGCTCCGCTTCCGACTATGACTATCGTTTGTCCGTTTTTGAAGAATATGGCTACCGTCTTCCCATCCACAAGAATTAGTCCGTGCTTAGATTTAGTCTTAAACCGAACCCTGTAAAGTTCGGATGAAATTCCCTCCAATTCGTCAACGTTAACGGCACAGACCTTACTCTTAGCCTTACTCTGCCTTAAAGCCGATATTATCTCTTCCGGAATAAAAGATGCCGCAACAACGATCTCTTTGGCGTTTACTGTGAGCTCAACTATCTTGTCTATCGCTATCTCTCCTCTGTAAATTTTTATTTCTTCAGTTTTTGCCTTCTCGATTGCCGGAAGTTCTTCCCTCAAATATCTAAGATTCTCTTCAACCTTCTTGGAAAATATCCTCATAAGATCTTCGGAATTCAGAGCTCTAAACTTCATCGGCTTACCATACGCCTCAACGAGCCCCTTGTTCATAAGAGACTTTATAACATCGTAAACAGAAGTCCTCGGAATCCCGCTGTATTCCGCAACCTCCTTAGCCGTAAGCTCTCCTTTCGCAATTAACGCAAGAAGAACCTTGGCTTCGTATTCCGAAAGACCAAAGGATCTAAGAGCTTCGATGATCTTCTCCATTAATATGCAATAGCTCGTAAACTATTTATACATTTTTGTAGTTACAGCTACGACAAATTGGGAGGATGAAAACGTGAGGCTAAGGCTCGTTTTAGCCCTGGTCATCATGCTGATCGCTATGGGAAACGCTCGGGCGTTGTATATAAAAGAAAAACCGAGCGTAACTGTTGCTATAGCTGGAACGAATCATTTAATAAGGGGAACAAATGTCATTACATTGATAGCATACAATCCAGCCAAGCAGGAGAGGATAATCTACGATAACGCCGAGCAGGCTCTGTTCTTTAAGGGACGAGAAACTTTGCTCTTCACAGCCTACAACGTTTCGTTTGATTTGGAGGGGAACAAGTATATCGAAGTTAAGACGCCAATTCAGAAAATTCCCGCAATGCCTCCGATGAAGCCCGTTCAGCTTAAGTTTATAGTTAAGGTTAAGGATTCCGCTAAGGCTGGAGAATACGAACTGAAACTTAAGGTTAAATACGATATAATACACGACGTTGACGTCAATTTCGGAGTTCAGCAGTTTGTCGTTCCTACCGTTTACAACATCTCAGGAAGCTACAGCCAATACGGAACAGTTTCGAGATACGAAATTTCGCAGTATCTGAACGAGCTTTACATCGATTTCACGCATAAGGAGCTTGAAATTCCCATTAAGGTTTACATCGACAAGGAAAATGTTAGGCTCGAAGTTCTGAGCGTTAAAACCGAAAACTTCGAAGCAGAGGGAAAGGGGCTTGTGACTGTTAAAGTTAAAAACATCGGAGAAAAGACCGGAAGAAACGCATTCTTGGTTCTTATAACTCCGAAAGGCTTTTCCGTTAAGGTTAATCCTTCGGCTTCAACCGTTCCAACAACCATGATGCCGATCATGCCAACTAAACAAATTCCGCCGACCATGATAGCTTCAACACCCGTAACTCCTGCAATGCAGTCTTTGCTAACATCGACGAACGCAATATTCGTCGGAGATCTGAAGCCGGGAAAGGTTGTGGAAGCGACCTTCCCCGTTAAGATCGATGTTAAGGATGGAGGAAACTATACATTCGAAATCAAAGCGGTCTATTTGGACGAATACGGAAACGTCGTAGAATCAAAGCCTGTTCCGTTCGGAGTTTACGTCTCACCTCCTCCGAAAATTGAAGTAACGAGCGTTGAGAGTAAAGTTTACGTTGGAAGCAGCGGAGACGTCGTCGTTAGGCTTAGGGTGGACAAACCGCTTAAGGAAGCGAGCGCAATTTTAAAGGTGAGCCCGCCACTTTCCACTCTTAGCTCGGAATACTACTTAGGCAACGTTGAACCGAACAGAGATTATGAAGCCGTATTTAAAGTTGAAGCTCTGAAGGATGCGGTAGCAGTCGTTTATCCGGCCACTCTAATAATCAAATACAAGTCTTTGAACGAGTGGACGGAGAGCGATCCGATAAGGATTGGAATTAAGGTAAACCCGAAGCTTAGATTCGAAATAATCGGAATTCCGAAGATAGCTCAGGGAGAGGAGAAGATAATTACCGTCAAGATCAAGAACTTGGGTAACTTCACGCTCAGAGAGGCTACCGCAAGATTAACCATCGTTGATCCTTTCACATCGACGGACGACACAGCATACATCGGGACTCTTAAGCCGGGGGAGGCGAAGAACATAAGCTTCAAGATTAAGGTCAGCAAGGACGCAACTCCGAAGCTCTACGGACTTAACTTGGAGGTCAAATACAAGGATCCGGAAGGTGACTGGGCTATAAGCGAACCCACGAAGTTGGTTATCGAAGTAACTCCGGCAAAGCCGAACATAGCATTGCTCGGTGGCATTCTTGCCGTTATTCTTCTTACAGCAATAGGTTACGCTTTAAAGAGGAGGCGCTGAGGTGATAGTCAGAATAGTTCAGAGATATCCGTTCCTCATAATAGGATTAACGCTTTCTATCATAATTTTTTCCCTTTACTCCGCCCAGCACGTGGTTTACGAATACAAAATCGACACGTTCTTCAGCAAGAACGATGTAATATACTGCCAATACAAGCTGTTTACCAAGGACTTCAGAGTGGGTTCCGAGAACGTCTTCATATTCGTTAAGTGCGACGATGTAACGAATAGGGAAGTTCTAAAATACATGCTCATGCTTGGGAACGAGCTTAAGCATCTTAAATACGTTGAAAATGTCGTTTCTCCGGCTTCTATTTTGGTTTCGATATACGGTAAAATTCCAGAAAATCCCATAGTTATTCAGCAAACTTTGAACAGATACTGCAAGGATTTGATTCCAACCAATACGCTGGCTCTGATTTCGATCTCAATTTCCGCAACGGAATCGCAGCAGAGGAACGAACTGGCAAAGCAAATTGAAGAGGTCGTCAAATTTCTGCCAAAGCCTGCGGGAGTTTCTGTCTCGGTAACGGGATCACCGGTTGTCGGATATCAGATAATGAAGTCGATTCAGAAGAGCGTAAGGTTGACTACCACGGCTTCGGTCATTCTGATGGTAGTCATTCTCTTCTTGGTCTTCAGCGGCGTCGTTAGGAGGAAGATCTTCGCCTTGGTTCCGCTTTTGATATCTGTATTCTCCGTAATATTCGTTTACGGAGCGATGCCGATCTTGGGAATTCCGATGACCGAAGTTACGAACGGATTCATGCCGATTCTTATCGGTTTAGCTATCGAATACGCAGCCCAGCTTCAGAGCAGGTTTGAAGAGGAAAGGAAGGAAGGAAGGGGAATTGATGAGTCCATAGAAATCGCCATAAAAAGCACGGGCGTAGCCATTGCCTTAGCAATGCTAACGACCGTTATCGGATTCCTTTCTATGCTCTTCTCCGGAGTTCCGGCTCTGGGCTGGTTCGGAATACTTTCCGCTTTGGGTTTGATCGTCGCATTCATTCTGACCCTCACGTTCCTTCCGGCATTGCTCAAGATAACGGACAAGGATGTTAAGGTTGAAGTTTCGAGGAAGGAAGAAACTGGAATTCTCGAAAGATCGTTGGGGGTTCTTGCGAAGGTTACGGCTAAAAGGTATAGGACGATTCTAATTTTAACCGTTGTAATAATAATATTCGGCTTATACGGATACACCCAGATAAAGCTTGAGACCAATCCGAGGAACTACGTTCCCCAAGATCTTCCGGCCATAGTTTCGCTTAAAGAATTGGAAAGGCTCGTCGGCGGGCAGCATTATTACGTGGTAATTTTGAACGTCGACAAAATCGATCTTGACGTGATAAAGAAGGCGGACGAACTTGGAAGATACATAGCCCAAAGGGAGAGCTACATCGATAACTACGAATCGCTTGCGAAGGCAATAGTTCAATTCTACGGAAGAATGCCAGCAAATGATATCGAGCTTGAGATGGTTCTGAACAGATTGCCCTCATACATCAAAGATAAATACATATCCGGGCATCAGATTGCGATCTATTTGGCAAGCCATGTGAAAACCTTCGATGAGGAGAAAAAGCTTTACTATTCGATTCAGAACGACGTCAGATTCTTCGGCTGGAAGAACGGATTCTATGTTTCCGGCTACACTCCGCTTCTGATGGAGATGGGTAGGCTTATGCTGTTCGGGCAGAGCAAGATGACTATCGCAGCCTACATCCTCATAGTCGCGCTCATGTTCTTAGTTTACAGATCCATCACTAAAGCTATAGTTCCCTTGGTTTCCATAACAACCGTAATAGCGATTCTGAACGCATTCATGTTCGTATTCGGAATAAAGCAGACGATGCTCAGCACCACCATGAATTCGATGGTCTTGGGATTGGGCATCGATTTCTCGATTCACGTTTTGGAGAGGTATCTTGAGGAGAGAAGGAGCTTCGATCCGATGATGTCGGTAATTAGGACTGTTGAAAGAACTGGAAAGGCTATAGCTACGTCAGCTTTAACCATGGCTGGAGGCTTCGGAGCTCTGCTACTTTCGCCTTTTCCGTTGATGCAGACCTTCGGAGTTCTGTCGTTGATCGCAATACTGTTCAGTCTACTTGCAAGTTTAACCGTAGTTCCAGCTTTCTTAATGATCTCTGAAAAGATTAGACCGATTCTCAGTTTTTGACCTCGAACGTTATGTTCTCCTCTATCAGCCTTCTGAGAAGATCGTTTATCAGGCTTTCAGTGCAAACGACAACGACGTTGCAACCGTGATGAGCGGACTCGACACAAACCTCTCTCGCACCGAAGAAAACCGGTTCTATTCCGATCTTTCTGCAAGCTATTAATGCCTCAACCCCCAAAGCAACAACTACATCCGTTCCTTCGATCGTCTTCCTGAGCGTATCCAGATTTACAGATCTGCTACCCCCCTCGCATATGTCCGGAACCTTGAAAACAACGACCTTTCCCCTGTCCGGCGGCTTAAAATCGTCTATTGGCTTTATCAGCACCTCTTCACCATCTTTTGCAGACGTCAAAGCAATGGAGTTCGACTTTCCATCCCTTTTGCAGTATATAAGTCCCTTTTCGAACCAGTAGGTGACCTCATCGCCCTTCTTAATATCTCCGACAGCTATCGCAATAAGCGAGCGGGAGTAAATTCGCTTTAGCAGTTCTTCGGAAAAAACGTGAAGGTCGAATAGATTTTTAACCAGCCAATCAACCCCTTTGTCCGTAACTTCATAGTAACCCTTCTGAACCGTTCTTATCAATCCCTCAGCCGTTAATTCTTTGAAGTATTCCGAAATAGCCTGCGGTGTTAGGTTCAGCTTCGTCGCTATATCTTTCTGATTGCATTTCCTGTTCGTGATTAGCTCAGCCAAGATCAGGAGTCTTATGGTATCTCTTCTGCTGAGCAGAACCTTCATATCTCAAATTAGCCCCATAGCTATATAAATTTGCGGTGATGTAATCCATACGTTTCTTCTCACCCAAGTAGATCTGAACCGCTTCCTCAACAAGCTTTCCCATAATAAAACTCGGCTTTCCCAAAACTACGTTCGGACAAGTGGAAACATCGACATATACGTAGAACGTTTCACCTTCATACTCGAATTCAGCGAGCTCGTTACCCTTCTTCCGAATACTGAAGGGATACAGCTTGCAAGCTGTAGGCTTCAGCTCGCCTTGCAGAGCACAGAGGTTTCCGTGCTGAAACGGACAAACATTTCCGATCTTCTTTATATAGAACCTCCCGAATCTCTCCTCAACGAAGCCCGTTCCCCTAAGCCTGAGGTATTCGTAAAATCTCAATGGAACCCTGTATTCTCTGCAACACCTACCGCAAGCTGTGCAGTGCCAAGAGTGGACTTTCCTCCATGGAACGAGCATGTAATTATATCGTCAGATTTGCATAAGCTTTTATCGCTAAAAAACCTCGTCGAATTCGACGTAATCTTCCGGCAACTCCTCAAGCTGTCCGGCTTCATCGAGCACCTTCTCTTCGATGTAAATCGGGCAAGCAAGTCTAACCGCTATGGCTATGCTGTCGCTCGGTCTCGCATCCACTTCGATCTCGTGATCGTTCTGCTTCAGAACTATCCTCGCATAGAACGTGTTATCGACGAGATCGTCTATAACTATCTTCTCAACCTTCGCGTTTAGCTTTCCGATGATGTCAACCAAAAGATCATGGGTCATAGGTCTCGGAGGCACCTGATTCTTCAGAGCAGAATGGATCGCCATCGCTTCCGCTATTCCGATGTAAATGGGAAGAAGTCTGCCATCCTCGGCTCTAAGAACTACTACGGGAGATAGCCCAAACACGCTCGGTGCTGCGAATACACCGAATACCTCCGCTATCAACTCCATTACTATAATGGGTGACCCCGAACGTATTAATACTTTCCCATCTACAAACATTTATAATTTTGCAGTTCGAAAAGTATCTTAACCATCGGATCGCCTAAGTTTTAGATGCGAGGGCAAATTCGTGAGCGGGTTGCAAAGATAATAAATTCGTTCGATATTTTAAGAAAAATTCTTGATGATAAAGCCATTTGCTACGATGATAGGATAATCATATTCGATCCGCCCTTCGAGATTCAGATAATGAGAAGGGAGGAGATGATAATTTTTAGCCGTGAAGGCGATGATGTAGCGGTTCTTTCCGAAAGTAGCTGCTGGATAAAAGAAGGTTTCGAGGATATCGTTGAGAATTGGGTTATCGCATTGACATCGCTTGGATTCAAGAGATTTATCTTGAGACAAAAGAAGGAATAGTCCGATTTCTGACTCCCGTTAAAGCGGGGACACACCCGCCTTTACGGCAAAGCTTCATCTGGGCCGGCTCACGATGTCCCCATCCCGTCGCATGCGGACTAACGTTCGCTCCCCTTAACGGGCTCTTCCGATCTTACTCCAACGCTTTAGCTTCATTCCTTCGCATATCCCTTGAAAGGCGGTTTTGTAAGCAACGTTTCTATAAATTTGGATAGTAATTTCCGCTTTGGTCACTAAAGAAATCTTGCTGCAAGTCATTCCTATAATTTTGACAGATACGTGAGTTTAATTGCCATAACCCAATTCGAAGATATTGGTTGTAAATTCTTCTGGATCCCCTTCTACCCGGACATAGCTTAAAATGGTCTTTGTAATCGTCAAAATGACGTTTGAATGAAGTAAAATTTTGATAAAGTCTCACCACATGTTGCTGGAAACCGGTCATCTCTAATTCTTCTCCCCTGATTTTTGGATAACCATTAGAAGTTATGAAATCTTTACGAAGGAGATAACTCAAGTATTGGCTGTATCTTGGATCCTGAATGACAAATCTTCTGAAGTCGTTTATGACATCCTCAAATTCGTTATCCCAAGTTCTTGGATGAAATAGAGGCGAGTTTTGAATACTTATGGGAGCTATTCCACGCTTATTGTCAAGAGGGATTAAAAAACCTGCA
>JALWBF010000107.1:0-8774 GCA_027016055.1 Archaeoglobaceae archaeon
GACAGAATCCTTAGCGAGGATACGGAAATATTCGAGCGCTTCTTTTACGGAAGTCTAAAGGACGGTATCGTCAGTCTGTCACTACTGGAAAGCCTATACTTAATGGAAATTGGCGCTCTTGAGGTGTATAGCTCCAACAGGAAAATTTCGATCGATGAAATTAGAGATTTGGCGAGATCTTTTGATCCAAACTTTGACAGGAGGTTTGAAGTTTACAAAGATCTGAAGCTCAGAAATTTCGTTGTAAAGACTGGTTTTAAGTTCGGAAGCGATTTCAGAGTTTACGAAGAGGTTAGAAGTGTAGAAGACCTACCACACTCGAAGTTTTTGGTTACTATCGTAGATGATAAGAGATTGCCTATGTTTGAAATTGCAAGAGCTGTTAGATTAGCTCAAAACGTTAGAAAGAAGCAGATATTTGTATATAAAGATCGAGAAGGTAAAAATAGGTTCGTTCTGGTTGAAAGAATTAAAGTTTAAATATTATAATTCACAATTTATCTTTGTTATTAATTATTTTTCATGTTATTTATCGAGTGGGCATATTTGTTATAAGAAGTGTTACCATCTTGGGTTATTAGTAATACCTTGTTTTTCGTAAAGTTTATTATTCTTATAAGTTAAGGTGCTATCGATTATTAGGTCGTGTGGTGATATTCTGCTAACCGTAGAGGTGGTGTTACGTGCCTAAGATAGGAGTATACATTTGTCACTGTGGAGAGAACATAGCTGGGGCTGTAAACATTGAAGAGGTTAAGAAATTTGCCGAGCAATTGCCTGACGTTGTTGTAGTCAGGGACTATCTCTTCATGTGTTCCGATCCCGGACAGGAGATAATCAAGGAAGACATTAGGAAGGGACTTGTGGACAGAGTTGTAGTAGCTGCTTGCACACCGAGGACTCATGAGCCGATATTCAGAAAAGCTTGTGAGGATGCCGGTTTGAACAAGTATTATTTTGAGATGGCGAACATCAGAGACCAGTGCTCGTGGGCGCACTGGCATGAGAAGGAGAAAGCTACAGAAAAAGCCAAGCAACTTATAGCTGCTGCCGTAGCCAAAGCAAGGTTGCTTGAGCCCTTAGAAGATAGATACGTAGAACTGAACAAGGATGTGCTTGTTATTGGAGGAGGTATCGCCGGAATTTTCGCAGCTTTAGATTTGGCTAACGCCGGCTTTAAGGTTTATCTCGTCGAAAAATCGCCATCCATCGGAGGAAACATGGCTAAATTGGATAAGACTTTCCCAACAAACGACTGTTCTGCATGTATTCTCACTCCGCTAATGGTTGAAGTCGCTAACCATCCCAACATAACACTATACACATACTCTGAAGTGGAATCTGTAGAAGGAACAGTAGGTAACTTCAAAGTTAAAGTTAGAAAGAAGCAGACATACGTTGATTGGGAAAAATGCACAGGCTGTGGTGCCTGCCTCAACGTCTGTCCGCCTAAGGCAAGAGTGCCGGATGAGTTTAACGAAGGTCTTAGCTTAAGAGGAGCGATATACATCCCCTTCCCGCAGGCTGTGCCTAAGAAGGCGGTAATCGATCCGGATGCTTGCATAAGGTGTAGCGGGAGATGGTTCGGTGAGGAGCCGAGGAGAACTAAAGACGGTAAGCCAATTTTGGCTCCATGCGAGAAGGTCTGTCCTACCGGAGCTTGCAGCAGAGACGAGCCGAGAGATCCTAACGGCGAAATAATCGAGCTAAACGTCGGTGCAATCATCGTAGCTACCGGTTACAGAGTAATGGACAAGAAGCACTTCAAGGAGTTCGCTCCCGATAGCCCGAACGTAATTACAGCATTGCAGATGGAAAGACTAATTTCTGCTACCGGCCCAACCGAAGGAAAGCTGATCGTTCCTTCAGATATACCGAAGTATCTGGAATGGAAGAGGAAGATTGAGAAGGGTAAAGAAGCCAAATTAGATGTTAGAAAGCCGAAGGTGATAACGTTCGTTTCATGTGTGGGTTCAAGGGACGAGAGGTTCCACACATACTGTTCTAAGGTTTGCTGTATGTATATGCTAAAGCAGGCAATGCTACTGAAAGAAAAGTATCCCGACTTGGACATCTACATATTCTTCATAGACGTCAGAACTCCCGGAAAGGACTTTGACGAATACTACATGAGATGCAGAAAGTTGGGGGTCAAGATCATCAAGGGTAAGGTTGGAGGAGTGCAGAGATTGCCAGATGAAAGACTGCTCGTTAGAGGTTACGATGCCGACTTGGGTAAGCCGGTAGAACTGATCTCTGATATCGTCGTTCTTGCAACAGCTATCGAGCCGAACACTGATCTGAAGGATCTGGCAAGAAAACTCGGTATCAACGTCGGAGCCGAGGGATTCCTCAGAGAGAGACACACGAAGCTGTATCCAGTAGATACGATGACCGAAGGCATTTTCATCTGCGGTTGCGCTCAGGGGCCGAAGGACATTCCAGACTCCGTAGCCCAAGCTAAGGCTGCTGCAGCCTCAGCCATGTCGTTGCTCGCTCCGGGCAAGATGAAGGTCGAACCCCTCGTCTCTGAAGTTAATCCAGAGAAGTGCACGGGATGCGGTATCTGCGCGCCGTTGTGCCCGTATGGGGCAATAGAATACGTTGAAATCGACGGAAAGAGAAGGGCAAAGATAAACGAAGCCATCTGCAAGGGATGCGGAGTTTGTGCAGCTGCATGCCCGAGTAAGGCAATAACGTTGCATGGATTCACCTACGAGCAAGTTCTCGCTCAGATCAGGACGATTGCGAGAAAGGGTGTTATTGAGGAGGTGTAACGGATGGAGTCTGGAGTTTCTTCTGTTATCAATTTAACCGAAGTAGCGAAGAGGGAGAAAGAAGAGTTTGGAAAGAAGGTTTCGGAGCTCATCATTGAATTCGGAGCGGAGAACTTACTGGCTTGCATGCAGTGCGGAGCTTGCGCTTCCGTCTGCCCGCTTGCGAGAGTTGGCTTTGAATGGTATAACAAGAAGCTGATCAAAGCGATACTGATCGGCATGAAGGAAGAGCTTTTGGATGATCCGACACCGTGGGCTTGCGTTGCTTGCAACAGATGCACGGAAATCTGTCCAAGGCAGGTTGCCCCATTCGAAGTGATGTTTGCGATGAGAAGGCTTATGGTTGAAGAATTCGCCATTCCCACACTTGCGATTGAAGGAATCCGATCGCTTTACGAGCACGGACATGCAGTTTATATGACCGGAAGGGAAGCGAGGAAAAAGGTAGGTTTACCGGAAAAGCCACCTACAACGGATTCCGATGAGAAGGCTCTCCAAGATCTTAGAACGATTTTGAGGAATACCAAGCTTGCCGAGCTTGGTCTGATACCTATGGAGTGAGGTGGTCTTATGATTTCGGAAACCGTGAAGGAGGAGAAAAAACTCAAGTTTGGGTTATTTTTGGGCTGTAACATTTCTTTCAATAGACCAGATGTCGAGCAAGCGATGAGAAAGATCTTCCCAGCTTTGGGCGTTGAAATAGACGATTTAGTCGGACAATCGTGCTGTCCGACATGGGGAACGATGCCATCCATCGATATCGTCGGCTGGTGTGCTGTGGCTGCGAGAAACCTTTGCTTGGGCGAGGAGAAGGGAATAGATTTGATGACAGCCTGCAACAGCTGTTACGGAAGTCTGAATGAGGCGAGGCACAAGATGCTCAAGAATCCGGAAATAATGAGCAAGGTAAACGAAATCCTTGCAAAGATCGGCAAGAAATACGAAGGAAAGGCTAAGTGCAGGCACGTTGCGTGGGTTCTCTATAAAGATGTAGGCTTGGAGAAGATCAAGGAATCGATAAAATACTCGTTGGATGGAATAACGGTTGCGGTTCAGCCGGGCTGTCACTTCTTATGGCCTTCCGAAGTTTATCCGGACAAAGAGGAGGATCCGTTCAATCCTAAAGTGCTGAGAGAGCTTTGCGAAGCTTTAGGAGCGGATGCTCCATACTATACAAGGCTTATCGATTGCTGTGGAATGGGTGCCTTGAGAAGCACGGATCCTGAGAAATCGTTTATCCTCGTAAGGGAGAAGCTTGAGTGCATAAAAGAGGAAATCGATGCCGATCTGATCGTAACAACCTGCTCGTCATGCCTTATCCAGCTTGATGACGCTCAGGAGAAGCTTAGAAAGGAAGGGAAAATAAACTTCTCGATTCCTGTTCTGCATTACGTTCAGTTGCTTGCCATCTGCATGGGTTTCGATCCTCAGCAGGTTGCCGGCATTTGTGTTACGCCGAGGGATGAGATAATTAAGAGAATTTTGGAGGGTGGTAAGAGATGAGCGAAGAATGGGAGCCTAACATCATAGTTATCGCTTGCAACTGGTGCACATATCAGGCTGCTGATCTTGCTGGGAGCTTGAGGTATTCTTATCCGCCGACGGTGAAGGTTGTCAGAGTTCCTTGTAGCGGTAGAGTCGAGCCAGAATTCGTGCTCGAAGCTCTGATCAACGGAGCCGACGGAGTCCTCATCGGCGGTTGCCACCCCGGAGATTGCCACTACAAAGAAGGTAACTACAAGGCTTTGAGGAGGTTCAAGCTCCTTCACAAGCTCTTGACGGAATTGGGAATCGAACCGGAGAGGGTAAGACTTGAATGGATAGGCGGTTCTGAAGGATTGAAGTTCGCTGAGGTTATGAAGGAATTTGATGCTACTATCAGAAAATTGGGACCAAATCCTTTGAAGAGGTGATTTTATGGCTCTCAAATTTGCATTCTATTTAGCCGCTGGCTGTGCTGGATGTGAAATGGCGCTGGTGGATTTGGCGGACAGGCTGATCGATGCATTGGGGGATTTGGAGATAGTCTTCTGGGCTCCGACCGTAGCTGACATTAAGTATAAGGACTTGGAGGCGATGCCGGACAAATCGATCGATATTGCGCTCGTTGATGGAGCGATCAGGCTCAGCGAGCAGGAGCACATCGTAAAAGTTCTCAGAAAGAAGGCTAAGATATTGGTAGCCTTTGGTGCTTGCGCTGCGATGGGAGGTATCCCCGGACTCGCGAATCTGCACACCAAGGATGAGATTTTCGAGACTGTCTACTTCAATACTTACAGCACGGACAATCCCGACGGAGTAGTTCCGCAGACCAAGTGCGTTGTGGACGGAAAGTATGAACTAACCCTTCCGGAGTTCTGGAACGAGGTTAAAGCACTGCATCAGGTTGTTGATGTTGATTACTTCGTAGGCGGTTGCCCACCACATCACGAGCACGTTGCTAAGATCGTTGAGGCAATCGTTAGCGGAAACCTGCCTCCAAAGGGGTCTTGGATCACCGACGGAAAGTCAGTCTGCGACGTCTGTCCGAGGAATCCAGCCAACAAAGGCGAAACCAGAGAAACTGTGAAGGAAGTTAAGAGAACTATCGAGGGAATACCGGACGAAGAGAGATGTCTGCTTCAGCAGGGATATCTGTGCTTCGGTCCCATAACTCAGGGAGACTGCGGTGCAAGCTGTCCTAAGGTTAACATACCGTGCAGAGGATGCGGAGGACCGTTGCCGGGAGTCAAGGACTTCGGAGCAAGGGCTATCGCTTCTTTAGCCAGCATCCTCGAAGACAGTGCCGTTGATCAGCTTATGGAAAAGTATCCAAGCCTTGCAAAGCTTTTCTATAGATACTCCCTGCCGGTGGCAACGATCAATAAGAGGAGGTGAGCTGTTTGAAGAAGATTGAGATCAATCCGATTACGAGACTTGAAGGTCACGGCAAAATTGCTATATTTTTGGACGAATCCGGTAACGTTGCTGAAGCTTTCTTCCAAGTCGTAGAGCTAAGAGGATACGAGAGGTTCCTCGTAGGAATGCCGATAGAGGAGGTGCCAAGAACAGTTTCCACGATCTGCGGTGTTTGCAGGGCTATTCATCACACAGCCGCAACAAAAGCTTCGGATCAGATTTACGGCGTTGAGCCGACTGAGACTGCGAAAAAGATCAGAGAGCTATTCGTAAATGCTCACTACGTTGAAGATCATGCGGTAATCCTCTACGCTTTGGGCTTGCCAGACTTCGTGGTCGGTCCAGAGGCTGATCCGGCTGAGAGGAACATAGTCGGATTGGTTAAGAAGGTCGGAGTTGACGTTGCGAAGGAGGTTCTTAGGAAGAGAAGTTACGCGGTGAAGATACTCGAAATGCTCGGTGGAAAGCCGATTCATCCCGTTGCAGGACTGCCGGGCGGTTGGTCGAAGAGAATTACAGAGGAAGAGAGACGGGAGATCGAAAAGCTTGCTAAGGAGCTTGTGGAGTTGGGCAAACTTACGATTCAGATATTCGAGGATGTTATCCTGAAGAACGAGAAGTATATGGAGCTGATTACGAGCGATGCTTACAGATCCGTGCTAAACTACATGGGAACTGTTGATGAAAAAGGCAGGGTGAACTACTACGACGGAGTTCAGAAGATCATAGACACTAAGGGTAACGAGATCGGAAGGTTCACGGGCAAGGAATACCTAAACTATATTGCTGAGAGAGTTCTACCGTGGAGCTACCTGAAGATGCCGTATCTTAAGACAATCGGCTGGAAGGGTATAGTTGACGGCGATGGCACAAGCCTATATAGCGTAGGACCTTTGGCGAGACTTAACGTTGCCGACGGCATGAACACGCCTCTTGCTCAGGAAGCCTATGAGAAGATGTTCGACGTTCTGAAGGAAAAACCGATTCACTACATAATGGCGTATCATTGGGCAAGAGCTATCGAGTTGCTGAATGCTGCCGAAAGAGTCCTCGAGCTTGCTCAGGATCCGGAGATCACAGGTTCGGATGTAAGAGCGGAGCTTGGAGAGGTTACTGGGGAGGGCGTTGGAATAATCGAAGCTCCGAGAGGAACCCTGATTCACCACTATAAGACCGATGAAAAAGGAATCGTCACTGAAGCAAACCTGATCGTCGCTACGACTCACAACAAAGGTCCGATTACTCTCGCAATCAGAAAAGCCGCCAAGCACTTTATAAAGAACGGACAGGTTGACGAGAAGATTCTCAACTACGTCGAGATGGCCTTCAGACCATACGACCTCTGTCTGGCTTGTGCAACACACGTATTGCCGGGTAGATTGCCAATAGAGATAAACATCTACGATTGCGACGGAAATCTTTACAAAACCCTAAGAAACTTCTAAACTTTTTTATTTTTGTTATTTTATTTAACTTTTTGAATTTTTAACTATAGTG
The DNA here is from genome assembly GCA_027016055.1 of Archaeoglobaceae archaeon. GTDB lineage: Archaea > Halobacteriota > Archaeoglobi > Archaeoglobales > Archaeoglobaceae > WAKM01. The sequence continues at coordinate 7,173 of JALWBF010000107.1, forward strand.
TTAGATGGAGTGTTGAGAGCAGGACTTTAAAATAGAATTATATAATATAAAGATAAAAGTTTTATAGGTCTTACTGAGCAATATTGAGTTTTATTAAGCTTTACGTGAATGTATGGAGTATATTTTCTTCCATATAGTGGTCATATTGTAGCAACATTTATATTCAATTAGTTAGATAAATTAGTGCATTGGAATTTGTTAAAAGCAGTAAGTAGGAGATAAAATAGCTGAGACTTTATAAACAATTGTGGGATACTTACAATCTAATCCTTGACCGAAGAATACCCCTCGCTTCGCAAGAAAATCAATCAGATTCTCTAAATCCTTTTTAAGATATACCAAAATCACTTAGATTAGGTTTAGATTTAATATTTTTATTTTGATTACTTTTAATATTTATCTTTGAATTATTTACTAAAATTTTCTGCTCTTGTCTACCCTTTTCATAATTTAAATAAACTTCTACGAGAACATCTAAGTCTCCAAGATATTCTTCAATTAGGTTTTTAACTGTATTCCATTCCAGCCCACCATAACCTGCACCAATTTGTGGTATTGCAATTTTTTTAATTTTTCTTCCAAGTTTTTCCGAAAGAAAACTCAAATTATTTCTGATCCATTTTAATCCTGCCTCAATAATCTTGTAGTCGCTCGGTAAGTCCCAATAAATCTTCGTAGGAAAATTAAGTATTATAAAATCCTTGCCGTTTTTTCTCTCGACCCACACGTGAGGTTTCCAATCGTAGATGTTGCAAATAATCAGCTTTGGATTTTTATAATCTCTTAAATCAACTTCAAACTTTGCAAGTATTCTTGTGTCTCCCTTTCTGCAGGCTTTTTTATAGTCTTTAAACATCTCTGGAAAACGTCTTTTGAATTCACGAGCTATACCAGCACCCATAACTCCTTTGACATTCGTTGAATTTACCAACACGTCTGCATCAGAGTCAAATATACTTTTATTTTGAATGTAAACTACTGGCATCAATACCTCACCCCCACAGCATCCTTAAGCCGATCAATGTCGTGATATCTTACCTCGGCGTTAATATTATTTTGACTACACAGTTCTTCAACTCTTCGCTTTAAGTGAGGATCCTTACCGAAAACTATAATCTTTCTGAGTGTTCCTTTCAAGTCTAATTCCTCTTTGATAATTAACTCAGATGCTAAAAGTTGAGATAGACATGGTTTTACAGAAATACCACCGAATGACTCTATTGTATATCTGCTAAAGAAATCAGACCTAAGTTCTAAGTCCATGTTTAGAATGTCCTTATAGGTGTTATCCACTTTGAGCCATTCCCTTAATGTATCTACTCCCGGTAAGTCCGATGCAAGGTATTTAATGAAACTATCAATAGATTTAAATGCTGAAGGATTTTTACGGTGTGGATGTCCATAAATAATATAGTATTTAGCACCTATATTTTCTAAATAGTTCGTGAGTTCTATTGCATTAGCAAAAAATAGAATAGCAATTGAATCTAAATCTCTTATCTTTAGGAATAAAAATCTTGGAACTAAAAGTGGGCTATCCCCAATCTTAACTATAAATAGATACAGTCTGACGAAATCTCGCAGACTTAAAACCTTAAAACG
>JALWBF010000107.1:8784-9139 GCA_027016055.1 Archaeoglobaceae archaeon
CAATTTGTCCAGTGTTCTCATCAGCAAAAGCATTAACGTCAAAAATCTTAAACCTTCTACCAACTGTTCCTTCGATCTGATATTCGTCATCTTCTAAATCGCCAACATCGTAAAAATCAATCCCCTTTTGAATTAATGAGCTCTTTGAAAGAAGCTTACCTTTCTCAAGTATGCTATACAAGTTTTCGAGTGTTGTGAAGTGATATGGACTAGTTTTTGATAAAACCTTTCTGAATGCTTCAACTTTCGAATTGAAATCCATGAAATGATTTAACGTATTATACAATTAAAAATTTAATGAAATTACTCTGTAAAAAGTTAAAAATCAACCAAATGATCATTCAGTTTTAATATC
>JALWBF010000108.1 GCA_027016055.1 Archaeoglobaceae archaeon
CAGAAATACGATTCTGAATACTTCGATGATCTCTTCAGAGTTCACGAAGCCTTGGGCTTGGGTTTAAAGATTGGGAAAGTCAGGGTTATGGTTCACCTGACGCCGATTAAGGAGAAGGAAATTCTTATGCTTGCGGAAGATTTCTTGGATCTTCCGAGCGCTCTTAGCAATGTCTTACGTTGGTATTACGGGATAGGTGTAAGAAGCTTTAATCTGGCGGTGTTTTTGCCACCCATCGGTGAGAGCGATCTATGCTTAGCAAGAATCGTTGATAGGGGAGATTTGGCAAGTCGAACCTGTGATATCGGATGTATGGAACTGTTTGCGAGGACATCGGTAGTTTCGAGCGATCCCTTCAAGCTTGCCGATAGTTTGAGAAAAATTATTTGATCTTTGAACCCGGAGGAACTTCTTTATCTGGATGCAGCAGCACTGGCTTTCCGTTCACATCAGCCGCGAGAATCATTCCTTTGCTCTCAACACCCATAAGCTTTGCAGGTTTGATGTTGACCAAAACCGGAACCAGCTTGCCGACTACCTCTTCCGGCTTGTAAACTTCAGCTATTCCAGCTACGATCTGCCTAACCTCGTTACCTACATCGACTTCGAGTCTCATCAGCTTTCTGCTCCCCTTAATCCTCTCGGCCTTCAATATCTTGCCGATTCTTATGTCGAGCTTTTCGAACTCCTTGATATCTATAAGTTCTTTGCCAAATTCTGCTTTTTCGGCTTTTCTTATCCTTTCGAGCATTACCCTCTCCATCTCCTCTATCTTCTTATCATCCACCTTCTCGAAAGGTATAAACGGCTTTTTGAGTTCTATCGATTCAATCGGCTTCAAAGCGTCCTCAAGTCTTGCATTGGCAATGTCGAAGCCCAAGAATTCGGCAAGCTTGCTCATGGTTTTCGGCATCACAGGATAGGCGAAGATAACCAAAGCCTTCACGATCTGAATGCATGAAGCCAAGACGTCCATGCATTTATCCCTGTCTTCTTTGATCAAATCCCAAGGCTTGGAACTCTGGAAGAATTCATTACCGAAAGTTGCGAGCTCCATAAATGCATCGCTTGCTTCCTTGAACTCCCATCTATTTATAGCGGAAACTATCTTATCTTTTATCTCAGCTATCTTGTCGATAACAACCGGATCTACCTTTCCTTCTATCCTTCCGAAGTTCTTCCAAGCGAAGTGGAGAACTCTGTAGATGAAGTTGCCCAGAGTCGCTATTATCTCGTTGTTTACCTTATCCCTAAAGACCTTCCAAGAGAAGTTCAGATCTTTTTCGTGCGAAGTGTAGTTCACTATGTAGTATCTCAGGTAATCCGGATTGAATCCGGCTTTTAGGTAGTCGTCTTCTACCCAGACAACGTAGCCTCTTGTCTTCGAGAATGTCTTTCCTTCAACCTTAACCATACCGGAAGCAACAACGGCCTTCGGCAGTGAATAACCGGCTCCTTTAAGCATGGCCGGCCAGAATATGCAGTGGTGATAGACTATATCCAATCCTATGAAGTGAGTTATATCCGAAATCTCACCGTTTAGCCATATTTTCTTCCAATCCAAACCCTTACGCTTGCAGGCTTCTTCGGTAAAGCTGATGTATCCGATCGGAGCGTCGACCCAGACGTAAACGACCAAATCTTCCCCCGGAAACTTGACCCCCCACTCCAAGTTTCTGGTTATGCACCAATCTCTGAGCTCGGATTTCACCCACTGCTTAGCATAGTTAAGAGCGTTTTCGGTTCCCTGCAGTTTATTTTCCAAGTAATCGATCAGAAAATCCTTAAAAGCCGTAAGCTTGAAGAAATAATGCTTCTGCTTTCTGAACTCCGCTTTACTTCCGCAGATCTTACACCTCGGCTCCTTTATTTCGCCGGGCTCAAGATGTCTTCCGCAACCCTGATCGCACTCATCCCCCCTCGCAATCGCTCCGCAGTATGGGCAGATTCCTTCAACGTAACGATCCGGCAGAAATCGGTCGCATTTCGGGCAATACGCAAGCTCTATCTCCTTTGCGTAAACGTATCCGTTCTCTATGAGCCTTTTCACTATCTCCTGAGTTCTGTAATGATTGTATTCTGCATCCGTCCTCCCGTAGAAGTCGAATTCGATGCACAATTCCCTGAAAATTTTTTGGAAGTGCTCGTGGTATCTATCGACTAGCTCCTTCGGACTTATACCTTCCTTCTCCGCATTCACGACGATGGGCGTTCCGTGGCAATCGCTGCCGCAGATGAAGAGAACGTCTTGCCCCATCAGCCTGAGGTAGCGAACGTAAACGTCAGCCGGCACGTAAGTTCTTAGGTGTCCGATATGGGCTTTACCGTTTGCATACGGCAAACCGCACGTGACTAATTTCATCTCTAAACAGAAGCCAGCCGTAGGAATATAAAGATACCGACAACGTTAAGAAATCCGAGTCCATTTTATGTCGGATGCAAACACCCATCGGGCTCGTAAAGGGTCCGGCGGATTCGCCTTTGGAGTTCAAGTTTATAACTCCGGATAAGACCAAGCTCAAGAGCGGAGAGTTCGTTTACTACATTCTCAACGGCAAGAAGGTTATATGCAGAGTCGTGAAGAGATATCCCCTCCGTCTTTATCCCGATCTATACCTTTCGAAGCCGAACGTTAGTCCGGAAAGGATAGTTAGAGCTTTGGGAATCAACGCTAAGGAATTCGAGCTGTTCGAGGTTAGAGCTTCAATAATGGGTTACTACGACCAAAAACTCGGATTCGTTAATCCCAGAAT
>JALWBF010000109.1 GCA_027016055.1 Archaeoglobaceae archaeon
GTCCCGGCCTCTCAAAACATTTCCTACGCCGACCTTTTGTGCAAATTCGCCAAAGAAGACTCCAGAAAAATGGGAGAGGTATGTCTGGACTTAAAAAAACCGTGGGAGACGAAATATGGCCTGTTCGATCTTCTCAATCCGGGAGGAACGAGATCTGGAGACGTAAAACATGACGGGGAAATAAACAACAACATAAAAATGTTTATTATGGGGAAACCCCAAAAAATGAGCGTTTCCATGGAAATATCCCCGTCCCTTACGGAAAGAGGGAAGAGATTGTACAAATTTATATTCCTGTACAATGAAGCGACTCCTTTTGACGTAATAGGTCAGACGGGAGACGGAAACGCTCAAGGGTACGAAGAAAGAGACATAGAAGCCCAGCAATAAAAAGTGAACTACCCTGACTAAATCAAAGATTATAGTCAGGGCTTCTCGTTTCATCGGCAGATAGCTAGTCAGTCAGAGAGACTAACCCCGCTAGAGCTGCCTCCACGAGCCTAACTTCCCGCCGTTCCAGCGGTAGTCAACGCCAACTCAAGAACGTTTTGAGCGGCGTTTATATCTCTGTCGTGAAAAGTTCCGCATCTTGGACAAGTCCAAGTTCTATCAGAGAGTTTGAGGTCTTGCTTGAGTTTCTAATCATTCCTTTGACACACAAACTCTCAATAGCTATAACTTGGTTCTCGTCTATCAGCCGTTTTGAGAGCTTATGAAGGAAGTCCAATCTTTTCCGACGTTTCTCTGTCTGGGTATATTCTGAATTTGTATTTATACATATCGTCATTATATCTAATTGCTATCTGATATGTCAAAAATTAGATATCATTTGCTAACACAGATAGCAATTCATCTCCACCCAATTACTCTGTGATTTGGATGGAGTATCCTTGCTTAAATTTGATAAAAGGCTCGACAGCCTATATTTTTCAAGGTAAAATACTTAAATTAATACCGAAGGAGGAAGTAGGCCGAAAGGGCCGAAAAGCCGAATGACAAACAGAGGAAAAAAAATTGCAGCAGCCTCTCTATCGATCATGCTGTCCCTGTCCGCTTCAGCGTCGGGCGTCTTTGAATATGACGGACGGCATGGATGGTGGTGGTACAAAGAAACCGTACGGAAAAACGGGAAAAAATATGAGGTAAAAACCAGATTTTCAAACAAGGAAAAGGTTATCCTTGAGCAGAAAATGGAAAACAACAGACTGCTAAAACAGCAGACAAAACTGCTTGAAGACATCAAAACCAGGCTGGAGTACGCCTTTCCGGACTTGACTCCAAAATACGGAGTAAACAAAAAAACGGGAGAAAAGTGCCTCGCCAATTCAAGTGCCGACTGCTTTGTAATGCCTCTGCAGCCGGAGGCCAGAAGAGTGCCGGTTCTTGCAAAATTCCTTTCAAATCCAAGTCCAAGCAACTCGGAAGATTACCTAAAATGGCAGGCCACCTACTTCAACCACCTCTCCAAAATTTCCTACGGACTGAGATTCGCCTACCTATCGAAAGGGCCGGAGGCCTATCCAACGGATATGGCGAATATGTACGGCGACAATGAGTTCTCCCCCATATCCGACGATATAAGAGACGCCAATCAGATGAGAATACTTTCAAAGCTCAAAGACAAAGTGGGCATAATGATATTTATGGGGGCGACCACTGCGGTAGAGCAGGCTAGCGACATATACTCAAGGGTTTTCAACTATCAAAAGGGCGCATGGAAAAATATTCCAATCTCCCTTGTTTTTCCTGACGAAAAAATAAAGAGCATGGAACTGGAAAGATTTAAGAAAATGTATGTAATGGACCAAAGAAACAAAGATTTTCTCGAACGGGTGAAAATAATCGTAAACAAGGATCTTTTCAATAAATTCAACGTCATGCTGACGCCAAGCGCCGTAGCGGTCTATAAGAAAAAAGGCAAAGAATATATCTGGCAAAATCTTGCGACGGGCAATGTTCGTGCCCATGAAGTGAGAAAGGCGCTTTTCAGGTTTTTGGTTTACAACAGCATAGTGGATCCAAAAGAGCTGTCCGTAGTTAAAAACGCTCAGGCGGTCCAAAAGAATCTAAAAGTATCCCCCGTTGTATTTGACGAAAATCGAATCTATGAAGATACCAACAAAGTCCAAATAGAAAAAACAACAAAACAAAAAAGGAGGAAGTAGGCCCAGGCCGAAATACTACAGATGAAAGTAAAAGACCATCTTAAAAAAGCGTTTGCCGTTTCACTGGCCACAATGACTTTCGCCTCCCAAAATGCCGCAGCAAGCAGCTTCTGGGACGATTTTGCGGACAATTCCCTCTCCAATGTAACTCCGGGAGGTACGATAAAAGACCAGAGCGGCCGTATATATTATACGACCTCCATTTATTTTCGGTTCGGAAACGCCTTTTCTACATACGAACCGATCGTGCAGTTTTCTCCCCCTAAAATGTCTCTTGGATGTGGAGGACTTTCGGTCAAAGGGATGTTCATTCATATACTCGGACTGGATAGGCTCTCTTTGATGCTGAAAAACGCAGGGGCGTCATTGGCATGGGGAATAGCCATAGGACTGATCTATTCGCTTCCGGGAATTTCGGCCAGCTTTTCGTTTTTGAACGCATGGGCGAAAAAAATCCAGCAGCTTTTGCAAAACGCCTGCCGATCGGGGATTAACATAGGAAAGAGCGTAGGCGATTCCATTCCGGGACTTGAGCCCAATGGA
>JALWBF010000110.1 GCA_027016055.1 Archaeoglobaceae archaeon
AGGATTGGAAGGGACAAGGGTCTGCTGGATCTGTGCGGAAAGACTTTCGTGGAAAGGATAATAGAGAAATTCTACGATTGCGACGTGGTTTTGGTTTGCAGAGACGAAAATCAGGCTGAAGAATACTCGAAATTTGGAAAAACTATAGTTGACGAGATCAAAAACTTCAGCCCGCTCGCCGGTATATATTCGGCCTTAAAGCACTTTAAAGATTACACTCTGATCGTTGCCGTCGATATGCCACTCGTTAAGAGAGAGCTCGCGGAATTTCTGTTCAAAAAATGCGTTGAAGAGAAAGCAGATGCCGTTGTGCCCACTTGGATCGACGGAAAGATCGAACCCCTTCTGGCTTGCTACTCATATAATGCAGTCGATAAGATTGGAAAATGCATAGAGAGGGGAGAACGCAGAGTTTACAAGGCTATAAGGAGCATGAACGCTATATACTATCCGATAGATAAGCTTAGAATATTTGATGAGGATCTACTTTCCTTCATAAATGTTAACACCGAGGAGGATTACAAAAAGATCGTGAGGGTGGTAAAGTGCTCATAGACAGATACGGCAGACCCATCCGGCATCTGAGGATTTCCGTCACCAATAAATGTAACCTAAGATGTATCTACTGCCACAGAGAGGGCGAACTATCTTCTGGAGATGAGATGAGCGTCGATGAAATTGCAGGCATATGCAGAGCTTTTTACGATCTGGGCGTTGAGAAGGTTAAGATAACGGGCGGAGAACCACTGATAAGAAGGGATATAGTTGAGATAGTTCAGGAGATGCCTCCCTTTAAGGAAATCTCAATTGTGACGAACGGAACTTTGCTGTCCAAGTTGGCTTACGATTTGAAGGATGCGGGTTTGAATAGGGTAAACGTAAGTTTAGATACCTTAAACGAAAGAAAATACAAATTTATAACCGGAAAAAATATGCTGAAAAGGGTGATAGATGGGATTTATTCAGCATGCGACGCGGGTCTTTTTCCGATAAAGCTGAATATGGTTGTCTTAAAGGGAATAAACGAAGATGAAATTGAAGATCTGCTCGAATTCTCCTCAAAATTTAATAAAGAAAGAATAAACGTAATTCTTCAGCTGATCGAAGTCGTAAATATGCCCGATTACTACGTCGATCTATCCGAAATCGAATCGAAATTCGGTAAAATTGCGGAGAGGGTGATAATTAGAGGGTTGCATAAGAGAAAGCAATACGTATTTGGAAATAAAGCCGTCGAGTTCGTTCGCCCCTTCCACGGCGAGTTCTGCATGCACTGCACGAGAATAAGGGTAACTTCGGATGGAAAGATAAAACCATGCCTGCTTAGAAACGACAATTTGGTAGATTTGAGGGGATTAAGCTACGATGAAACGATAAAGGCTATAAGAAGGGCTGTTGCCTTAAGAGAGCCCTTCTTCAAAAACTCTTAAATTTCCCGATGCAGACTAATCTATAATGTTCGGCTGGAGCGAACTTGTTCTGATCATAATCCTCGCCATAATTCTTCTCGGTCCCGAAAAATTAGCCGATTTAGCCAGAACAGCCGGCAGGATTTACGGAGAATACCAAAAGGCTAAAAGGAGGCTTGAACTCGAAATTCTATACGGTCAGGAAATACCGACGGAAGAAAAACTTAAGGAAATTCAAAGAAAAAAGATTGAAGAGTTAACTTCCGATTTGAGAGAATCTTTAAATAGTGGCGGGTTGAGTAAAAGGGGGTGATCGAATGCCAGTGGTTATGAAAGAACAGTTGCCTATTGGCCCTAACGAACTTCTGGTAATTCTGATAATTGTATTCCTGCTGTTCGGAGCAAACAAGCTGCCGGAATTGGCAAGAAGCTTGGGAAGGAGCATGGGAGAGTTCAAGAAGGCACAGAGGGAAGCGGAGCTTGAACTCATCGAGTTCGAGAGGAGGCTTAGGGAGGGCAAGTATACTTCAAGCGAGAAAAGGAGCAAGCTTGAGAAGATTGCGAGGGATCTTGGAATAGATCCGGAAGGCAAGAGTGATGATGAACTGCTTGAGGAGATATACAAGGTTCTTCCCAAGGAAAAGTCCGAGCCGTGATTAGAAAGTCTTAAAAATAATTGGCGGAAGGCTGAAATTATGAAGGTGCAGGCTGAAGTTAGACAGCTTAAGGAGGGAGGATACATAGTCATAGACGATGAACCATGCGAGATCGTAAGTATCTCCGTAAGCAAACCCGGTAAGCACGGTGCCGCGAAGGCGAGGATAGATGCCATAGGTATCTTCGATGGGCAGAAGAGGAGCATAGTTCAGCCGGTCACGGCAAAAGTATACGTGCCGATAGTTGAGAGAAAGAGGGCGCAAGTTATAAGCGTAATGGGTGATGTAGCCCAGCTCATGGATTTGGAAACATACGAGACCTTCGAGCTTCCGATTCCTGAGGAGCTTAAGGACAGAATAGAGCCGGGTAAGGAGATAGTTTACATAGAATCCCTCGGAAAAAGAAAGATTGCCGAGAAGTAGCATGCATATAGACTCTTTTTTTGCCTGCTCCAATTCAAATTTTGAGGAAGCCGAATTTATAATATTCGGAGTTCCCTTCGATGCAACCCAATCATTCAAGCCAGGCTCGAGATTTGCGCCGAATGCGATAAGGGAGGCAAGCTGGAATTTGGAAAACTACTCCATTTACTTCGATTTCGAGCTGGATTTTGCAAGGATTTGCGATGCCGGGAATGTGAA
>JALWBF010000111.1 GCA_027016055.1 Archaeoglobaceae archaeon
CAACTATTATTTCAATATTTTTATAGCTTTGATTAACTATCGATTCCAAGCAAATCTCAATGATATTCCCCGAGTTATACGTTGGAATGATAACTGAAATCATCATAACTCTAACTTCCTCAGAATAAATTCCCTAACCTTCTCAGCTACCTCCAAAGCCTCCTTCGCTTCTTCCTTTGTTATCTCCCGCTCCACTGGGTATCTAACTGTAATACCGATCGGAAAGAGTATTGATAGATCGAGGTTGTTTAGTTCCTCGAAAGATCGATCTATTTCTTTGCATAGGTTGACGAGCAAAGGGATGTTATGAGTCTTTCTGAATATCTTGTTATGGTATGTTAAGAAAGCCTTGAGAAATTTTTCAACAGCTTGCTGAGAATGAAATAGAGAATAATCGTAAATGCCTTCCCTGAGAAGAATATTCGCTGCTTTTAGATCCCTTTCAGCTTTCTTTAGCCATTCCCTTGCTTTTTCAACGACTTCATCTTTCATAATACTATCCCTTCTAACGTTGCAATACCGCAGATATCGCCAAACACGCCTTTATTTCTCAAATAGTAATCTCTGCTAACCAAGATAATATCAGCATCGATACCCAACTCTAAGAGCTTCAGAGTACAATCATATAGGAACTTCCTCTCAGTAGTCCTGTTAACGTCAGTTTTACTGACGACTAATATATCCCAATCAGAATTCTCTTTGAAATCGCCTCTAGCTCTTGAGCCGAATAAGATTATCCTATCCACTTCAATTCCATACTTCTCGGCAACTTTTAAAATTGCTTCCTTTATCTTTTTAAGCATTATCTCTCCTCTCAACTCCAAATTTTTAAACCTTATCTAATAATCAAGCTTAATTGTTTCATCCTCAAAATTCAATTTACAACCAGCATTCAAACCTCAATTTTCTTAGCTTTCTCCAAGAATCTTAAGATTTCGGATATCACGTGCTTTCTTGCTTGCCAGATTTCAATACCGACAATCTAACCTTTTTCATTTAAATCCGCCCGAATATCTTCCCTCATTCAAATACTATAGTATCCTTAACGTCCTCATCCTTAACCCGGATGTAGAGTATATCAGCTTCAGGGTCGTATTCAACTTTCATATTAACCTCCACTTAATTCTCTTTTCAACCATATTAAGTTTTGATGTCAAAAACGCTGAAATAACTTTGATTGATGTCATCAATTAACAGGAAGGCTATGATTAGAAGCTTGTCGTTTATTTTGTCGAACGGGTTCATTCAATTATGTCTCGAGATTTTTACCGTATGGCATCCTATGGAACTACCTTTAAACTATACCAACGATTGGATCAATCTTTCAAACTCCTCAGCACTCTTATCCCAGCTGAACTGCTTAGCCCATTCAATAGCATTTCTACTTAATTCTTTTCTTAGCTCATCATCCTTAAGTAAATGTATAATCGCATTTGCTAAGGCTTCAATATTGCCATTTTCTACAAGCAAACCGTTGTAACCGTGCTTTATCGAATCTCTTAAACCGGGAACATCATAAGCTACAGCAGGGGTTCCGCAGGCATTAGCTTCTATAACTGATATGCCCCAACCCTCCTTAGTGGAAGCTATTACATAAACCCAAGATGACGAAAGAATCTCCACCTTCCGTTTCTCATCGACCTCACCCATAAATATAACTGATCCATCTATGTTCAGATCCTTTGCAAGATTTTTAAGATGGGTTATCTCACCCCTACCAGCTATCACAAGTTCTGCATCGGGTATTTTCCGCTTAACAATGCTGAAAGCCTTTAATATGTGATCAACTCTCTTATAATTTTTTATTCGTCCGAAATAAACTACTACTGGTTTTTCGGACTTCTTACCCAAATGAGGATTCAAATCGATTCCGTTAGGAACTACTGTAATATTGCTTTCTTTAATTCCAAATCTTTTAAGCTCTTCTTTTGTGCTTTCTGAAACCGTAACAAATTTACAGTTTCTGTAAATGTAAGGGATTGACCTCTCACATAAATAGCCGATTACAGCCAGAGGTAAAGGTAACTCCCTCCTGAAAATCTTCCAACCAACAATATGATGAATAATCGCTACAATAGGCTTTCTTGAATAAAGCGGTGTGAAAAATGGAACTCCATTTATGTCATCAACTACTACATCGTAATCTCTTTTCCTTAGCTTGCTGAGATACTTAACAGCCGCATAGATATAAGTCGTGAACTTTCCACCATCCCTAATGATCTCAATTCCGTCTATCACTTCCCCTTTTAAAGATCCAGGATAACGACTGCAAAATAAAGTTACCTCATGTTTTTTTGCAAGCCTCTTGCCTATTTCATGAATGTATTTCTCAGCTCCCCCAGCCCAAGGATGTGTTATATCTCTCCAATTAAAGATGAGTATTTTCAAGATGAGCCCTCCGCTATCTAACTAGAAATCTTAGAGGACTGTGATACAGTCTAAGCTTAATCACCGCTAAACCCATCTCTATTACTGCTCTCCAGACCTTTACCTTTGAGCCATACTTATCTATCCATGTTACTCCCACCTCTTTAATCTTGAAACCGTGCTTGTGAATCAAATAGAGTAAGTTAACATCAAATGCAAAACCTTTAGTATTCAATTCTGGAAGTATATCTTCTAAGACTTCCCTTCTGAAAACCTTTGCTCCGCACTGCGTATCTTTAAAAGGCAGACCGAACATCAGTCG
>JALWBF010000112.1 GCA_027016055.1 Archaeoglobaceae archaeon
CATCATGCATCTCGCTTACGGACTGGGAAGCTGGAAAGCTGCTTTGAAGCTGAACTGATGAATAACGATTAGCGATTTTTGATTTGAACCCAGCGAGAGGAAAGGAAAAAAAACTTCTTCATGTCAAAAATTTTAAACGAATCGAACAAAAAACAGAGCAACTGTCTCTATGACAAAAAATAGATCATCAAAGACACAAATGTCAATGATAAAAGCAAATAAAAAACACCTACAAGCAAAACCACTCTTTTTTCCCGACCGATATCAGCTAAAGAATAAAAACTGTTTGCTAATACCTCAAACTTATTATCTCGCAAATAAGTGCGATAAATAGCTCCTCCAAAAAGCAGCGCAGAAAAAACAATAAAAAAATTACAAAACAAACAGGCACCGGAAATCTTCACACAAAAATCAGGAAAGAAAAAATATTTTAAAAGATACATAAAAGCAACAAACTTCAAAGTCAGGAGCAGTGTCCACAGATATAAAGTTGAATATTCCCTGTCACTATCAGCATAAGGCAAAAAAACATAAAGAAACAGAAAAAGACGATCAAGCATTCGAAATTCAACCATGTCTAAAGAATTCAAATCTCCCTTAAAATCTTCGACTACCTTCTCTCCCTTCCTTTCAGAATCAATACTTAATGATTTCACAAGTAACAACAAATCATCTGCTTCGCTCTTTGACAGCTCCACTCCAAAGTCATACCACGCATCCCTTCCTACAACTTTTTTATCGACAACTTTCAAAGGCCCTCCAGCTAGTCCATAAGCCAACACTGAAGGAACAGTTGTACGCGGGAAAGTACTGTGCATAATGCTGCTATCAATGCGATCACAGAGCACCTTTAATTTGTTAAACTTTCCAAAGCCCTGACGATAAAAAGAAACAATCTTTAGCTTCAAATCAATATGCAGTACTTCATATCCCTTACACATATAAAAGTATGCATTAAGGAAACTCACAGAGGTTGCAGTAAAAACAGTAAGAAAAACAACAGCCTCAATACAAGATGCTATTTCTCTCGCCTTAAAAGTCAGAACAAAAGAGAAAACCCACCCTATCATTGCTGAAAAGACGACTACAAAGCCTGTTAAAAACAGATACCACTTCCTGCGAGCAGGAATGCGTATTTCAATTTTATCATCCTTTTTTTCTATCCAATAAGACATATTTATTTACCAACTCACTTTTACTAAGAGGCCAAACTTAGCTCGAATACAAACTCCAAAAGCAGTATTAACCACCGAATTGGTATTGCCCCCGGCCTCTCAGATAGGATTTGTAAGCGTCATTGCTGTATATTTCGGCACCTCTTGATGCAAGTACCTGCACGTCTCCGGAGCCATCGTGAAGGCCCTTTGTATATTTATCGCCACCTTCGTCAAACACCGGAAATCCATACTCATCATTCTCCTCATTGCAGTAAACTTCCCCTACTCCGTACCCGCTTTCGAGACGGCGCGGGACAAATTTAAGAAATTTTGGTGATCTCCCGGTACGAATTTCGTTGATTCACCCAACGAAAGGATCGGGGAGCCTGCCTGCTGCTGGAGCACCGGCAGGCAGGCTGACGTAAGGAAGCTCCCCGATCCGGCCTAAGAGACCCTTCTTTTGAATATCGAACCTGCCTGTTGGTGAGTGAGCAGGGCCGAACTCCGGTGGGGTGAGCATAGCCGAACTCCTGTGCTCGGCAGCAGGCAGGAAAAATGCAAAGGATTCACAAGGCCATAAGGGGACAATTGTGTGGGCACATAAAAACAACACCTTGTTTCATGCACAAACAGGTTCCATCACAAACTTACTGAGCTTATGATAAGCAATCATCTTACACATCACCTCATCTAAATATTGGTGGACAGAATCACCTTCACTATACTTCAATAACTCTTCCAGACGATCTGCAATTTCCAATAGATATTTTGCACCACTTTCATGCTGAGCACTTTTAACACAGTCTTTACTTAAATCTAACGCATCGTTTCTATATGGCAGCTTTAGATAAGCTTTGCAATAAATCTCCGTTTCCCGAATGTGAGAATTTGATTTATGTATATGAGTCTTCTTAACTAAATTTTCCTTCCTGTAAAATTCATCATAAAAAGAGCCAATATCATTAATAGATTCCAGTATCGGATAATACTCGAAAAGCAAAGCGCCTATTCTCTCCAATGCTTTCTCTGCACTCTTTAACATTTCTTGAACTTCGTCCATATCCCAAGGATATGCAGAGCCAGAAAACAACCTGTTCCCAAACGTGAGAGGCAAAAAATCTTCATAAGGAAATAAAGGAACGAAAAACCACCACACATATAGTCCTCCATAAGGTGTTCGTTCAAACAAAAATCCTTTAATCAGGCCTTTTGTCCCTTGATATAACCAGCGAATTGAGCCTTTAGGGAAAAGACCTCTTCGTTGAAATTCATCTCCAAGTACTTTCTTGGTTAATCGAAAGAATCTCTTAGTATCAATTTTTTTAGAAGTGCTCATACATCATTCGGGTTTAGGTGGTTTGGCCCCCTATTATTTAGGCAAAATTACAAAAAATTAGGAAACCGCCCCCGTTTCCCCTCCGCTCGAAGCAAAGCCTCGACTCATTCCCCTTCAACTCTGCTGATAAACGTCTCCTGGCACTGCATGAGAGAATTGAGAATGAGAATGGGTTTACTG
>JALWBF010000113.1 GCA_027016055.1 Archaeoglobaceae archaeon
TTCCTATTCCGAGCATCATCGTAACTCCGTATCCGGGCATAACTACGGCTTTCATGAATTCAGGCTTCATCTCCTTCAGATTTCCCTTAACCATCAAAGTTCCGAACGGAGGAGCGTGCTGGGTTCCCTCGCCGATTATGTATCCCTTCGCCCCGCATAGGAAAATCCTCGTTCCTATTCCGATTGTTCTGTATTCAGGATCGTTGTTTAACGGGGATATCTCACCGCATCCGGCAAACGTCACGTTTCCGAAGTTAGGAAGGAGAGTTCCCATGTATGTTCTCAGAATTCTATCGGATGAATTCGTAGCCGCTTTGTAACGCTGATAGGCGTTGCGGGGATTAACCATTACAGCCTGATTCAGATCCTCCAAAGATATCTCTGTTACGATCTTCTTTCTCGGATAGCAATCCGTTCCGTAAGCTTCAGCTCTAAGTTCCACTTCTTTGCCTTCGACTAAATCTTCAATTACGTGCGCACCGCCGTATTCCATCCCCCTACTTTCAGAAAGCTGGGTTACGCCGAGATAAGCATCAACTGCTGCTATACCGGTATAAGCTTCAACATCGTTTAGCCAAACCCTCTGCATCTTTATCGGCGGATCGGAATGACCGAAGTTCATAAAAACGCCTGAAGAGCACATCGCTCCAAAAGTGCCGGTTGTGACAACATCAACCTCCTTCGCAGCCTTTTCCACACCCAACTCTTCGACTATTTCCTTCATTTCTTCTGCAGTAACAACGCAAACGCATCCTTCTTCGATCTTACGGTTGATTTCTTCGATCGTTTTTTTCATATGACCCCATCAAGTGGTCATGATATAAATATTACTAATTTTCGAACGCCGAAAAATTACTATTTGTAATAATTAAAATAACAATGAAAATAATAAAAATTAAAAAATAAATACAAAAACATATAATAATAATATATTAAGCCTTCTTTTTCTTCTTCAAAACTTCTTCAAGCTTCTTTTCAAGTGGTTCTTCATGCGTGTAAGGGCACTTCAGATAATGCTCCACAGCCCTTGCCAGAGCATCCTTAGTGGCACTTTCTCCCGTCTTTTTCTTCAATTCTTTCAGAACTTCCTCCGGTAGGACTGTCTGTGCATGGACTATTTTAGTCATGCCTAATCACCTGATGATAATTAGCACTTAATGGTATTTAAACTTTACTCATTATAATAATAACAATTATGTGGAGATTTTCCCATCATTTTTTAAACATTTCAAGGGGGTTATGAGCGAGGTTGTGAAATTAAATATTTCGATAATGTCGTTATTAGATCATTAAGATCATATTTGTATAAATTTTGAATGAATGGTTTTTGAATGAATAGTGGACTCGGCGGGATTTGAACCCGCGGCCTCCGCCTTGCGAAGGCGGCGCTCTACCAGGCTGAGCTACGAGCCCTCATAGGCATATGTTGCTAAGTGCTATTTAAGGTTTATTGCCTCCCAACTGGCATGTTAGTCGATCTAAGCATCATGCATCTGGAGTGATATAGCCATATTCTGTCTGGCAGATTACAGCATGTCGCTAAGAAAGCCCCGCTTTTCAAAGCGTAGATGAATTAGGGGAGGTCGGTTCGTATCATCCAAACCTTTAAATACGAAATTTGTTAAAGCTATAGCGAAAAGTATCGTGGTCTGTTTAAGACCACGTAGCTGGAATGGCATCTATGGTTCGGCGTAGCTCGCCCATTAGGGCGAGAAACCCCGCATTTTACGGGGAGTGTCATCGTTTTTAGTCCTACATCCCTCAAAACAACGTAGCCGAATCATTTGATCCACTACGGCGTTTCTTCAAATCTAACGCAACTCGGCTTAAGCTGACCATCTATTCTTAAGGCGCAACTTCAGTAGCCTTCGCGGGGTGCGAATATTTCACTCTTCTTGAAAGTTTCAATGAAACCGCATCTGGTGCATTTAAACGTATCAATACTCCCTCAGCATATCCACATATCTATCGAAGAAGAAGTATGTGTCATGCGGTCCGGGCGATGCTTCCGGATGATACTGAACGGTCATGAGCGGGAACTCCTTATGCCTTAAACCTTCGACCGTGTAATCGTTCAAATTTATCTGCGTAACTTCCAAGCCCGTCCCATCCAGACTTTTCTCATCAACTGCAAAGCTGTGGTTCTGACTCGAAATGAAAACCCTTCCCGTTTCAAAATCCTTTACTGGCTGATTTGCCCCTCTGTGACCGAATTTGAGCTTGAAAGTTTTTGCACCCAAGGCTAAAGCTGTAAGCTGATGCCCCAAGCAAATTCCGGCCATGGGAACCCTTCCAGCCAACTTCCTTATCGTTTCAATCGTCGGC
This sequence comes from Archaeoglobaceae archaeon, assembly GCA_027016055.1. Classification (GTDB taxonomy): domain Archaea; phylum Halobacteriota; class Archaeoglobi; order Archaeoglobales; family Archaeoglobaceae; genus WAKM01. Next base: position 2,326 of record JALWBF010000113.1, read on the forward strand.
TTCACTCTGGCCGGATCACCCGGACCGTTTGAGACGAAAACGCCATCTGGATCCATCTCAAGAATCTTTTCAGCCGGATAGTTGTATGGAACGAGCGTGACGTTAACCCTTCTCTTCAAAAGCTGTCTGACTATGCTCATCTTAACTCCGCAGTCGATTAGAATTACCTCATACTTCCCCTTCTCAGCTTCGAACCTCTTCGGCTCTTTCACGCAAACTTTATCGACCAAATCCTTTTCGGTGATGGGAGTAATTTTCTTGGCTCTTTCGATCAGTTCTTCCCTGTCAAGATCATCACCAACGGCTAAAATTGCGTTCATGGCTCCGTATATCCTTATCTTCTTCGTAAGCATTCTCGTATCCACACCTTCGATACCGGGAACTCCGTATTCCTTAAGCAGTTCATCCACGGTCATTTCGCTTCTCCAGTTGCTCGGCTCTTTGCATAGCTCTCTGACAACGAATCCCTCAACCTTAACTCCATCGCTTTCAAAATCCTCCCTGCAAACGCCGTAATTTCCGATTAGCGGATAGGTCAGCATGAGGATCTGCCCGGCGTAGCTCTGATCTGTTAGAGCTTCAACGTAACCGGTCATCGAAGTATTGAAAACGAGCTCACCCTCAACGGTCTTATCCGCTCCAAAAGCCGTTCCTTCAACGTATGTTCCATCCTCAAGAACCAAAGCCGCTTTCATCTTAACAAGCTTCCCATTGCAATTTTTTAGTTTTTTGCTTAAAGATGGGAATAATATATCTCACAATGCATAGTTTGGTTCGTCTTCAATCTTGATGTATTAGATAAATCAGTGAATGGAAAAAAATTTATATAGATCTTAGTATAACTAAATAGCTATTAGGAGGTGATAATATATGGTGGAAGAGTTAACGGAGAAGGATGAGAAGATAGTAAGATTGCTGGCTGAGACCGGATTAAACAAAAATATCGCTAAGGTCATTGTTTTCCTCTCAAAGGTAGGCGAGGCTATCTCAAGGGACATTGAAAGAGCGGCTAATCTAAGACAGCCGGAAGTTAGCTTAGCGATGAAAGAACTGAAGGAGTGGGGATGGGTTAAGGAGAGAGAGCTGAAGAAGAAAGGAAAGGGCAGACCCCTCAAGAGCTACAAGCTTACGATGGATCTGAAGGAAATTGCGAAGGAGCTAATAGAGAAGAAGAGGGAAGAGATTAAGAGGATAGAAAAGGATTTAGAAGAGCTCGAAAGGTTGGTTGGTTTGAAGTAATTTTGAACCATCAGTATTTTATATCTTTGCTAATTCATAGCAATATGCAGTATTTTGGTATCATCGGCTATCCCATCGGACATTCCGTTTCTCCAGCCATGCATAACGCGGCATTTAAGCATCTCGGATTGGATGCCATCTACTTAAAATTTGAAGTTAAGCCCGAAGATCTTAAGGATGCCATTTTCGGCGCTAAAGCCTTGGGATTTAAAGGTTTTAACGTCACGATTCCGCATAAGGAAGCTGTTCTTAAGTTCGTTAAGCCCGTCGGCATTGCCAAGCAGATCGGAGCCGTGAACACTATAGACATTCCGAAGCTTGAGGGATACAACACGGATGCCTACGGAGCCATTAAAGCTTTGGAATCCGCCGGAGTTGATGTTGAAGGGAAGGTTGCGCTTTTAGTTGGTGCCGGAGGTGCCGGGAGAGCTATAGCCTTCGTGTTGGCTGAAAAGGGTGCTACGGTGATAGTGACCAATAGAACAGAATCGAGGGGCTTGAAGCTGGCTGAAGATGTTAGGAAGGTTGGGGAGTGCATATTTTATCCATACGACAGGATTGAGGATCTGAAGGGGAAGATAGACATAATAATTAACGCGACGCCTTTGGGAATGAAGGGCTTCGAGCAGAAGCTGCCGGTTCCCGAAGCTCTGATCGAAAGCAAGGTTGTGGTTTTCGATACAGTATACAATCCACTCGAAACACCGCTGATAAGAAAGGCGAAGATGAGGGGTTGTAAGGTCGTATACGGCATCGATATGCTGGTGTATCAGGGAGCAGAAGCGTTTAAAATTTGGACAGGATTGGATGCTCCGATCGACGTTATGAAAAAAGCGGCTTTGGAAGCATTACGCTAAATATCGACGCTGATCGCGACATCCAAAGCGGGTGGCATGTTTCTAACCTTTGGTATGAACAGTCTGCTGACTATTCTGTCTTCGATTTTCTCGTAGTCTATATCAAGTATGACGTCGCAGATGTCCATGACCGTGCTTATGATGGTTTGAGGATGGACGTTTTTAATCATGTATATGAAAAACAGATTTTTCGTATGCTTTGATGCCATGTATAGCTTATTTATCAGCCACTCCTTCAAGCCCACGCTTACGTTCAGCTTGAAGAAGAAGGAAATCGTATCGAATATAACGTTGTATTCACCCTTATCGTTCTGAAGTATCTTCGAAAGGTTGTAATCGACGAAGTCGAATATCTCTTTATCCCTAAAGTTATCCTCTATTATGAACTGACCGTATTCGTTTAAATAATATTGCGTAAAGACATCTATAAACTCGACGTTCTTCGTATCCAAGCCCATGTTCTCCATGTTCTCCCTAATGAACTGGGAGGGTCTCGATGTATTGAAGTAGTATGTTTTTCTGGTAGTTGCAATCTGGTAGAGAAGAACTTCCGGCATGCTCATCGGATTTGCGTAAATGCATACCAAACTTCCTTCAGGTAAGCCACCGTTAAGTTTGGAGTCTATACTTTCGATCCCGGTGGGTATAGTCCTCACATACGACCTGAAACTCCTCTTTCTAATCATAATCATAATCACCAACAGATATGTATCGAGGATAGCGTATATTAAGTTTTCGATCAACCAAACAAACACCCATTTTTATATTTTTATCTTAATTATAATCTGAGCTCGTTTAACCATCGATACTCTTATAAATAGATTTCGTGGCTTTTGAAGTATGGAGTTTAAGGTCGTAATATCGGATCCTGCAACCGGTAAAGCTTATCAGAAGGTCGTGAGCGGAGCAAACGCAAATAAGCTTATAGGTAAACAGATTGGAGACATAATAAACGGAACACTCGTAGATCTACCGCCCGATTACGAACTGCAGATAACCGGCGGAAGTGACAAGGACGGCTTTCCGATGAGACCCGATTTGCCGGGAACTGGAAGGAAGAGGATATTGCTTTCCGGTGGTGTGGGTTACAGACCGAAGGAGAAGGGGGTTAGAAAGAAGAAGACTGTAAGGGGCAGAGTGATTTCGAAGGACATCGTTCAGATAAACATGAAGGTGGTCAAGCACGGAAAGATACCGCTCGAAGAATTCTTCAAGAAGAAGGAGGAAGAAGGAGAGTCCGAAGAGTGATATGGGGATCTTAGATAATAAAAAGAGGGCAAGGATTTTTTACAAATACTTCTCGAAGGTATACGACTTTGTCAATCCGTTCTTCTATTCCGAGGAGATGCGTAAAACCGTTGTCGATATGGCTGAATTAAAGCCGGGAGATTTCGTTTTGGAAGTCGGTTGCGGAACCGGATTTACAACGTATGAGATCGTTAGAAGGGTTGGGGAAGAGAACGTCGTGGCTGTCGATCTAACGCCTGAACAGATGAGAAAGGCTGTTAGGAGATTTCCTTCAGCTAAATTCGTTAGAGGGGATGCAGAAAGTTTGCCTTTTAAGGACAACACTTTCGACGCATCTATTTCTGCCGGAAGTATAGAATACTGGCCCCATCCCGCTTTGGGAATTCAGGAGATGGCGAGGGTAACGAAGCCCGGTGGAAGAGTTGTGGTTTTGGCTCCGAGAAAGCCCGACAATCCTATCGTTAGAAAGTTTGCGGAGTTTATAATGCTGTTCCCTTCAACACAGCAGTGCGTGGCTTGGTTTTTGAAGGCTGGACTTGAAGATATCAGATACGTTGAAATGGGACCATACTTCTTCTGGAGCAAGCTTGTGGTGATAATATCCGGAAGGGTGCCGGAGTAGCTCAGTGGAGGACCGATCTCATCACAAATCAGTCCGGGGCATTTCATCATAGCCATATACATGATACCGCATCCGATTAATATGAGGTTCTATAAGGTTGATGTATTCACGGAGAAGCCTTTGAAGGGAAATCCAGCTGCGGTCGTTTTGGATATGCCCGAAGATGAGATTATGCAGAGCTTAGCCTTCGAGCTGAATGTTTCGGAGACTGTTTTTGTTAAAAAGCATGGTGATAAAATTAGTTTGAGGTTCTTCACTCCTTACACCGAAGTCGATCTCTGCGGTCATGCTACCATCGGTGCTTTCTACGTATTAAAGCTTAAGGGCTTGATGGATGGAAAATATAAGGCGATTACGAAGGCTGGGGAAGTTGAAGTTAAAGTTGATGATCTGATCTGGCTTAAGGTTGTTGAGCCGAAGATAGTTAAGCTTAAGCTGGACGGACTTGAGAACGTTGTAGGTGTAAAAATTCTTGATTCGGTTGTGGTTAACGTCGGAATCCCCATCGGTTTGGCGGAAGTAGAAGATTTCGAAATTTTGATGAAATTGAAGCCGGACTTAAGGCTTTCGGAATTCTGCAGAGATAACGACATTGTCGGCGTCCACTTTTACACGTTCGATTCGAAACTCGACGCATGCACGAGGTTCTTCGCTCCGGCAGTAGGTATTCCCGAAGATCCCGTTACTGGAACCGCAAATTCCGCTTTAGCTTATTATTTAAACTCGAGCGGTAAAATCGTAAAGGACTATTACAGATTTGAGCAGGGTCACGCTTTAAATAGGGAAGGCGTAGCACATGTAAAATTCGACGATGGAGTTTGGGTTGGCGGAAAGGCTGTTTGCATAGCTGAGGGTGAAATTGAGATTTAGTAAAAAGGATATCTCATCTTTACTTCATCAACAAAATTTAGATCTATTTTTGCTGAGACTACTGTTTCTTCCTCACACCCCGCTTCGGCTAAAATTCGACCGAGAGGATCGATTATCATGGAACATCCACCACAAAAGCCGTTAACACAGTTCGCACCAATCACATACACCTGATTTTCGATAGCTCTTGCTCTAAGCAAAATCTTCCAGTGTTCTATTCTATCTTTCGGGAATACGGCTGGAACTGTTATGATCTTCGCTCCAAGCTTTGTAAGCTTTCTTGCTATTTCCGGAAATCTAATTTCGTAGCAGATTATAACGCCTAAATCGCCGATCGGAGTCTTCACGACATCTACTCTGTTACCAGCTTTAAATGTCTCGACTTCGTGTGTGAGCGGGAACAGCTTGGTCTTTCTGTGCTTTCCGATTACTTTACCCTTACAGATTACAAAAGCGGTGTTGTAGAGATCGTTACCATCAACCTCAGCCGCTCCAGCGACTATTACAGCATTAGAATATTCAGAAGCTTTTAGAATCGGCGTTATATCGCTTTTTCTATAGTTTTCCGGATAGTATCCGGTGTTAAACAACTCCGGAAAGACAATAAGATCCGCATTAAACGATTGAATTATTTTAACAGCTTTTTTGACGTTATCTTCGATATTCCTCGAAGATCTAAGCTGGACGGCTGAGACTATCATTTCTAAAGTCGGTATTTTTTGTATGAATTATAATTAAGATTAATTATTATTATTTTAAATTTTTCTTGGATCCGTAATGACGCCGTAAATGGCTGAAGCCGCCGCAGTAGCTGGGGAACAAAGATAAATCTTTCCTTCCGGACTTCCCTGCCTTCCTATGAAGTTTCTGTTTGAAGTGGAAAGGCTCACTTCTCCGCTCGCTATCAGTCCGAAGCTCCCCCCCATGCACGGCCCGCAACATGGATGCTCGACGATAGCGCCTGCTTCGATAAATACATCTATCAATCCATCCTTCAGAGCCTTGAGGTATTCCGAACGGGAGGCGGGAATTACTATCAGCCTAACGCCCCTTGCAACCCTTTCGCCCTTTAAAATCTCGGCTGCAATCTTGAGGTCTTCGTATCTCCCGTTCGTGCAGGAACCTATGAAAACCTGATCCACCTTCGTTCCTTCAACTTCCTCAACGCTTACGACGTTATCAACCCTGTGAGGCTTGGCAACCTGAGGTGGCATATCGGTAACGTCCAACTCAATTATCTTGCTGTATTTCGCATCCTCATCGCTCCTAAGATTTTCAGCTAACTCCTTATCGAATTCTATTCCGACATCCTTAAGGTAATCGAAAGTAATTCTGTCAGGTTCGATTATGCCGGTCTTACCTCCCATCTCTATAGCCATGTTGCAAATCGTAAAACGCTGACCCATACTCATATTTCTGATAACTTCCCCACCAAACTCGCAGGCTTTGTAATTCGCTCCATCCGCTCCTATCATTCCGATGAGCTTCAGTATTATGTCCTTTCCGTAGACGTGCTTTCCAAGCCTACCTTCAATCTCGAACCTGATTGTTTCCGGAACTTTGAACCAGAGCCTTCCCAAAGCCAAGACCGCTCCCATGTCCGTCGAA
>JALWBF010000114.1:0-1845 GCA_027016055.1 Archaeoglobaceae archaeon
TTCTGAATGCTTCAACTTTCGAATTGAAATCCATGAAATGATTTAACGTATTATACAATTAAAAATTTAATGAAATTACTCTGTAAAAAGTTAAAAATCAACCAAATGATCATTCAGTTTTAATATAACCTTAACTTTTTAATTATTTCTCTATATCACTTCAAAAGTTGCGATAAAATTTAAATTATTTAAATTGATTTTTCAATAATATATTATAAATTTTTTAGATAATCTCGCTTAAGATTCTGGTTAAGAAGGTAACAAACACAACAACCAATGGAGCAACATTAAAGAGCGTCTCTTAGAACTTTTCAGAAATCTTAGAAATAAGTTTGACTAAGCTAATCCGATAATAGCTTCAGAAATCCACAGATTTTCGCAATACGAGCACGTCGAAACCATCGCTTTGGTTTCGGGAGATAACGGTTACTTCTACGCCCATTGACTGCGTATCTAAGCTTCTGCAAAGCGGTGCAGATGATGTTCAAAGCATCGAGGCTTGTATGGAATACTACCCAAAGAAGGAAAGACTGAAGTAGATTCTAGAAAAATACGAGATTAAAGGTATATCCGTTCTTTAGAGGTAAAGAAGGTAATTCTATCTATACTTTTTTCAAAAAAGTAAACTTAGACGTGTTCTACCTCTCAATACATGCGGATTAGCATACGGAAATCTCAAAACGCTTCGTGCAGTAGTCTAAGATAAATGTTAAACCTTCCGCGAACTCTACACCAAGCACGATTTCATTCACTCCTTCGGACGTTTCAATAAATCCGTCTTTAGCTAAATTCGACTCGACTATTCGTATTCTACCGTAGGTGCCGACCGATTCTGCCAATTCACCGTTTGGAAGCATGATCTTTCTTCTGTGCAGATGCAACTCGTTTAGCTTCAACTCTCTAAATGTATCTTTGGGAATTATGGCGAACCCCTCGTATCCGGTATCAAACACAGCCAACACGTAACCGTCCTTTGGATAAGCAACGCTAAAGAAGGGATTTTCCAGAACGACTTCTATCACTGGTGTTCCGTCTAATATGTAGCTCATCTCCAGCCCCTCCTAACGATCGGCTTGAGTTGCTTCGTCGAAACTATTTCTACATCCCTTGCATCCACACCCTTTTCACGTAAAATCTTTGCAAGGTCTTCAAGCGATTTCGCTTCAGCGACCAGCTTTTTATCCTTGTATGCTCGAAAAACGATTTCTTCACCTTCTAACTGCGAAAAGTAGCTTTTCAAAGCGGATTCTATAACCTTCGATATTGCACCCTTACTATTTCCAAACTTGGTCTTCGCAACCTCTCTAAGCTTCTTTTCAACCTCATCGCTCAGAGAGATCGTTATCGTTCCCATAGAAGGATTAATAATTAAACAATACTTAAATCTTACTTAAATTTAACTGACAATTTAATATACCAGAAAACTCAACGTAGTCCGTGAAAGTTATAGTCGTTGGTATAGGAAATCCAATACTGAGAGATGACTCCGTCGGGATTAAGGTTGTTGAAGAGTTGAGTAAGGATGTGGATGTTGATACGGCTATACTCACAACCACGAACTTCGATGTTCTCGACAAGATATTGGGATACGATAAAGCTATAATCGTCGATGCCATACAAACCGGAAACGAGCCGGGGAACGTCTATGAGCTATCCATCGATGACATATTCGTAACTTATTCCTTTACGAACACCCACAACCTTACCCTTGCGACGACTTTAAAGCTTGGGTATATCATATTTCCGGAGAAGATGCCCAAAGAGATAAAGCTGATAGCTATAGAAGTGGAGGACGTTGAAAATTTCGGGGAGGAATGCACTCCGAAGGTTAGAGAAGCGATACCG
>JALWBF010000114.1:1855-3887 GCA_027016055.1 Archaeoglobaceae archaeon
CGGAATACTTCGAAGGTTTAACTAAGAACTCAAGCTTGCTTAAGTCTTTAACGAGCTTATACATTTCATCGCTCCTCTTCAATCCGAGCTCCTTCAAAATTCTTGGCTTTACGAACCTTATTTCTGGAACTTCTCCGTATCTCTCGTTCTTTATCCATCCGTCTTCCGTGTAATAATAGCAGGCACCTCTCAGCCTTTCGTATGGTTCGTAATCGGACTTGAAATCTCTGCACACCCAGTTCGTCATCCTAAGCTCCTTATTGGATGGATTTATCGTTACGTGCCCGTAGTTTGGCGGAATTATCACCTTATCTCCGGCTTTAGCTTCCACAACGATAACGTCAACTATCCTTCCGTTCTCAACCTTCTGAAGCAGGTAATAGGCTTCACCGCTCAGAACTTCATATATCTCCGCGTAGCTCAAATTTCCTTCCGCTATGGGATGATAATGACCGAACGTCTTTATGAACTCCTTACCTATCTTATTCGGCGGGATTATCGTCAGATCGAACCTAAGCCTGTGCTCCAAAATCCTGTCTCTGTCGCTCCTGCTGTAGTAAAGATCTCTGAACATGTAATATGCTGGAAAGTTTTCTTTAAGCTCTTCGGGAAATGCCAAGACAGGCTTTAAGTCTTCGGCCCATCTTATGTCCGCTTTAAATTTCTTTCCAGCAATTTCGATCTCCATGGGATATATTTAAACGACCAACTTTTAAGGGTAACCGTTTTATCATCGAAGTCGAACTGGGATTATGCTCGTAGCCCACACGCCAGATGCCGATGATGCCTTCATGTTCTACGCAATGATTTCCGGCAAGATTGCGACGAGGCTTAAAATCGAACATACGATCGAAGACATAGAAACGCTCAACAGGATGGCTTTCGAAGGAAAATTGGACGTTACCGCTTTGTCTGTTCACGCTTACGCATATTTGGACGATAAATACCGTATTCTATCAGCCGGTGCAAGCGTCGGAGATGGATACGGTCCGGTCGTGGTGGCTAGGGAAAGGATAAAACTCGATAATGCCAAAATAGCGATCCCCGGAAAATACACGACAGCAGCTCTATTGCTTAAGCTCGCCATCGGAGATTTCAAAGCCGTTGAGATGAGGTTCGACAAAATAATCGATGCGGTGAAGTCCGAAGAAGTGGATGCCGGGCTTTTAATTCACGAGGGACAGATAACTTATGAAATGCACGGCTTAACCAAGGTCTTGGATCTCTGGGAATTTTGGCACGATCAAACCAAACTACCGCTTCCCCTCGGCGTTAACGTGATAAGCAGAAGTATTCCCGAGGAAGATCAGAGGGAGTTTCTGAGGGTTATGAGGGAAAGCGTAAGGTTCGCTTTGGAGAACGTAGATGAAGCGATAGATTACGCTATGAGGTATTCGAGAGGATTGAGCAGAGATCTCGTTAAAAAGTTTGCACTTATGTATGTAAACGAATACACATACGAGATGCCGCCGAAGGTTGTTAAGGCAATGGAAAAATTATACGAGATGGCTGAAGAGGAAGGAATCCTGAAGAAACCTAAGCTTGACATTCTCTTTTTGAGCTAACAGCAACTATGAATTTCCTTTTCGGAGGAGGAGAGATTTCGATTCTTATCTCTTTTACCAATCTGTAGATTTTTCTCTTTCCGACATTTCTACTTTCCACCAGTCCCGCTTTTTCAAGCACTTCTAAGTGATGTTTCGCCGTTTTACCATCCATTTTAAGCTCCTCCATAATCTCGCTAACGCATTTCTCGCCTCTCGATAGCATTTTAAGTATCAACAACCTCTTCTTCGAACCGATTGCATCTAGTATCATCAAGTATAAAATTCCTAAGAATGTTTATATAGATTAAAGTTTGATGAGGGGACATGGTGGAGCTGCCCGTTCACAAGGATAAAAAGGTAATAGAATCCGGTGAGTTCGAGTTCGAAACTTACCTAAGCAAGGACGAGCTTGTAAAATTCCTCAGAAATCTGGCGGATCAGATAGAAAAAGGCAACGAGATCGAAGTTTCTTCGGAGGACTGGGT
>JALWBF010000114.1:3897-8759 GCA_027016055.1 Archaeoglobaceae archaeon
ATTCGCATTTACCGAGCCGATAGAGGTTGAGATCGAATTCGATGCTGAAGCAAAAAAGCTCGAGTTCGAAATAGAATTTAAGCAGAGATCGAAGATAATTACGGGGTGATTAGTCATTGACGTTGAAGGTTTGAAGAGATTCGTGCTGGAAAGGAGATCTAAGGACGGAGGATTCGCATTCTGCAATCCTTTACCTTCTTCACTCCCGGAAACGTTTTACGCTGTTTACATTTTGAATGCTATAAACGTCGATATTGAGGATGAAGATAAGCTCGTCGATTTTTTGCTGAAAAAGCTCAGTCCGGATATTTATTCAATTTTTTACATTTACAACACCCTTTTTATTCTTAACGAGGAGCTGCCGGATTACTCAGAATTTCTGCTTGGAAGACTTAAGGAGGCTATGGGTAGAGAACATCGATCCAACTTGGGACACGAACTTGGAATTACGGCTACATACTCCTTCGAGAATCCGAATATACTTAGGGAATTATACATGATAGTTACATCTCTGAGACTGTTGGGTTCGGATGTTCCGGAGGAAGCATACGATTTCGTAATGCGGTTTAAGCGGAACGGTGGATACGGAATCGGTAGGGCTAATTTAAAGGATACGTTCTATGCCGTTTCAATTTTTAGGGATGAAAACGTAGTGGATTTCGTTCTAAAGCACGAATGCAAGGAAGGCGGATTCGCAAAACATCCGAAAGCACATCCGCCTTATCTGGAAGATACGTTCTATGCCGTTTCAATCCTAAACACAGTGGATTACAGATACAGGAACGAAAGAACGATTCGATACATAACAATGTTGCAAAATCCGGATGGAGGGTTTAGGAGGAGCATTTACGGCGGAATCTCTACTCTTGAGGATAGCTACTACGCCGTTGCAAGCTTAAAACTTATGGGGGTGAAAATACGATAAACATCCTGTTGATCGGTTTTGGAGGATTTATAGGTGCCATTTTGAGATACATAGTGAGCGGTTTGGTTCAGGATGGGATCGTAACGTTTCCAATCGGAACGCTGGCGGTCAATACGATAGGAAGCTACTTTCTAAGCTTTATTATGTATCTTTCGGAATACTACGGATTCTTTAGCAATAACGCGAGGATATTTTTAACTATAGGTCTTTTGGGATCCTTCACGACGATGTCCACGTTCAGCTACGAATCCTTCAGACTACTTGAAGAAAACAAAATGCTTTTATTTGCCTTAAACGTAATCGCTACCGTATCTCTAACGCTGCTTGCCGTGTATCTGGGTAGAATAACAGCACTCGCGATATGGAGGCGTTGATTATGGAGGACGCGATCCTTCTGAGGATATTTATAGGGGAATCGGATAAATACGAAGGTAAACCTCTTTACAAATATCTGGTGGAGTTTTTTAAAAAGGAGGGTTTGGCTGGGGCAACGGTGATAAGGGGAATTTACGGCTTCGGAAAAACGAGCATAATAAGATCGCCGTCAATTCTCCGCCTGTCGATTGACCTTCCCATAATCGTCGAGGTCGTAGACAGCAGAGAAAAAATAGAGAGGATCAAGCCGAAGCTTCTCGAAATCGTTAAGGAAGGTCTAATTACGGAGGAAAAAGTCAACGTAATCATCTATAGAGGAAAAAGCTAATCTCTCCCAACGACCATAATCCTAAACCTATCAGCCGCTCTTGCTGTGTAATTTGCAATCTCTCCCAAATGGGAGACCCACGTAACCATTAAATAGATATCGAGCGGATCCATACTTTCAGCGTTGAACAAAAGAGTGTAAAGTCCGATCTGAATCAAATCACATTCATGCTCAAGTTGCTCGACCTCCCTAACGTGCATAATTGCATCTTCCACCTCCTTCTTAGTGAACGATGATGCAATTAGCCTTGAGATATGATCCACAAGCTCCTCGTATTTATTTACGGTCTCCATTATCTTCGCAAGCAGAATATCGAGTTCCCTCCAAATGTTTTCTGGAGCCTTAACACGTCTGAACGTAACCATATGCCCAACGTGCTCGCAGTAATTTATTATTCCGTCCTGAACTTCCAAAAAATGTAGTAGATCGTGTCTATCAACTGGCAGAAGTAAGGACTTAGTCAGGTTGGTTCTTATCTCTTCCTTTATTAGATCTGCCCTGTATTCGAGTTCGTCTATCTCTTCCCTGAACTTCTCAACTTTATCGAACTCGCCCCTTCTGTAAGCTTCAAACTGCTTTTGAAGTAAACCTACAGCCTTTCCACATAACACCGCGTGCTCTCTTAAAGCGCCAAATGGAGAATACCCAAAAACATCCGAAACACTTCTGACAAACTTCATAGGAATATCACCATCACCGTATAGAGTGCAACCGCCAGTCCCGCCGCGACTGGAACGGTGAGCAACCAAGATGCTACTATTCTCTTGATAATTTTTAAGTTTACGCTGGCTAAACCTCCGGCAAGACCCACCCCTATTACGCTTCCTACGAGTGTATGTGTCGTTGAAATCGGCATGCCGAAGTATGATGCCAGAAGAACAGTTGTTGCCGTTGCAAACTCCGCCGAGAATCCTCTCGTAGGCGTTAGCTCCGTAATCTTCTTACCCACCATCTCTATAACTCTGTAACCCCACGTCGCGATACCTACGGATATCCCGAGACCGCCTATGAGCAGAATCCATGGGGGCATCTGTTGTCCTATGTAGCCCAAAGCAGCGGCTATCGGACCGGTTGCATTTGCCACATCGTTACTTCCGTGTGCGAAGGCGACGTAGCATGCGGTTCCAATTTGAAGGTATTTAAAGATGTGTTCAACCCTGTAAATGTTATACCTCTCAAGAATTGCAAGTCTTATCAGTGTGAATATCAGGAATGCCAAAATAGCTCCGAAGATGGGAGAAATAATCCAACTCATAACGATTTTACCCATTACGTTCCAGTGTATGTCTGAGAGATGGAGATATCCCTGAGAGACAGCCGCCAATCCGAAGCCGAGCATTGCTCCAACTATGGAATGTGATGTCGATATGGGAAGCTGGTAGTATGTTGCAAGAGTAATCCAGAAGCTGGCTGATAGCAAAGCCGCCAAAGCTCCGATCACGACCAAGTGGTGGTTGAGAGCTTCTATCGGAACGATGCCTTTTGCGATGGTGTATGTAACGTTCTTTCCGAAAAATACCGCACCGCAGAATTCCAAAAGCGATCCTATAACGACGATCTGCTTAAGGGTCAGAGCCCCGCTACCGTAGGATGTAGCCATTGAGTTTGCGGCATCGTTTGCTCCGATGTTCCAAGCCATATACAATCCCGCGAAGATTATGAGCGCTAAAAGTAATTCCATAAGGGAGAATGAAGTGTAAAGTATTTTTTAATTACGGGCTATCTCAACTCTATCTTTTCTTCACGAACCACCTTCTCTTCAACTTTCTTCGCCTTCGAAAATGACCTGTATTTACCCTTATTTATATATTCTTCAATTTTTCTTATAAATCTATCATTTGTTCTAATTACCGGCAGTATGGTCGTATCTCCCCTTATATCCTTTATCCTGTCTACATACTCCACGGTATCGTCGTTGCCGTAGTAGAGAACCCAGTTTCTGAAATCCCCAACCTCGCAGAAGGATGCATAACTTATCAACTCAACTATTGCGAACTTTCCGTCGATTATTCCGTGAAGGGTGTCGTAATCGACTAAGAACAACCTTCCGTTCGAATAAAATAGCCTCTCGGCTTCCAAGGCTATAGCCTGCCTGACGAATTCGTCCAAGCTGAATTCCTCCGGCTCGTCGAGCATCACTGGCCCAATGTAAATTATTTGATCCATAGTCAACCTTTAGCGGAATGCTAATTAAAGCTTTTGCACATCTTTATTATCGTGCTCCAACCGCAGTGAACTTCAATTTCCCCATCCCAGCCTATCTTGGGATATGCGTTGTATATTTCAATCTCATCGCCCACGTCGATTTCTCTGTAGAGCTTTGCATGCTCCCCCCAAAGCAGAACCTTGACCCTATCCGTTTCGTCCGAGATGAATATCTCGGCTAAGTCCTTTCCCTTAACGAGCCTTATTCCGTTGAGACCGCTGATCCATCCCCTTATATTCACCCTTTGCAGCGGAATTATCTTGCATATCGGAGTAAATACGCTTGAAAAGTCGATTTCAACGTTATTTATAACCCTAAGCTCGGTTATCACGAACTCTTCATTTCCAAAACCCAGAGCCTCAATAACATCCCCCCTTTTAAGCTGAGCCTCGCATTTCAGAATGCAGACCTTCACGGAATTCCCATGCTTCAGTGCAACCTTTGTTCCGTTCGTAGCCAAGACTATTCCGCGAATTCTTTCTCTTGAGTCCTCCAATATCTCGACATCGGAAGGATCGTTAACGGATAGCTCGATTCCGTCCCTTCTCTTCACGAATCCCCTAAGCCTAACTCTGCAACCTTCGACGATATCCCCAGCTTTAATTAGTTCGGCGGAATCGTTCCAGAAGGAAACCCTAACCCTTGCATTTTCATCCCTAAGAATGGCATTCGCTACCAGCCCCCTTCTTTCATCCTTTACAAATTCCCTGACGCTCAGGATCTTCTCTATTACTCCTTCAACAGCAACCTTGCCCCTCTTATTCGCAAGCTCGCTCAGCCTTGTTGTTGGAATTTTTCCAAAGCTGTAATCCACAAGAAGTTTCAGGGTTTCATCATCGATTAAATCTCCGAAGTGCTCCTTAAACTCCTGCAACCTTCGCCGATATTCGTCCATCGTGATCTCGTTATAATTACAATCGATATAGTTAACGGTTTAAACAATCTTGACTAGTCCTTATCATGGAAACGATCACGTCCGAGGAGATGATGGTCGTCGATACGAACTGCGAGTATTACGGATTGTCGAG
>JALWBF010000115.1 GCA_027016055.1 Archaeoglobaceae archaeon
ATTGTTCGACCAAACATTTTTGAACCTCCGACTAACTTATGCTATGAGGTTCCGCTTCATCGATCACACAGCAGATGTAGCCTTTGAAGCTTACGGCTCAAGCTTAAAGGAGCTAATCGAGAACGCTACGCTCGCATTTTATGAGGCTTTCGTCGATCTTTCAAGGTTAAAGGCTGATACGGAGAAAACTCTGGAAGTTGAAGCGGATTCTCCGGATTACCTGCTTTTCAACTGGCTTAACGAACTCCTGTTCATGTTTGAAACGGAATTCTTTGCCGGCAAAGATGTTAACGTGGAAGTAAAGGAAAACGGAGGGCTTAAGGTGAAAGGGGAATTAAGGGGCGGAAAAATTACTCCGGAAATCGTGAAAACCGAGCCTAAGGCTATAACTTTCCATAAGTTTAGGGTTGAGAGGAGAGACGGAAGATGGATAGCATTCGTAATAATCGATATTTAATTTAAATATAAAAGATAAATATCATAGAAAAATATGGTAAAGCTCTTAAATCATTAAAATAATTGTAAGGATGCGGCGGTGGTGTTATGAACATATTTGAAGATATCCTTACTTCTCCGAGAATTTTCAAGAATAGGGATGTCCTACGCCATACCTACACGCCCGACGATCTTCCGCATAGGGATGAGCAAATCCGAACCCTTGCATCCATACTCGCTCCAGCTTTAAGGGGTGAAACTCCGTCGAACGTTCTCATTTACGGCAAAACCGGAACGGGGAAAACCGCAACGGTTAAGTTCGTTGGAAGGCAGCTTGAGGAGATTAGCAGGAAGCTCAACGTTCGTTGCATGGTTCACTACATAAACTGCGAGTTGATAGATACACAATACAGAGTTTTGGCATCCTTAGCGAACGCCTTGGGGAGAACAGTTCCGATGACCGGCTGGCCAACTGATCAGGTTTACGAGGAGGTTAAGAAGGCTCTCGACATGAAGGAGCAAACCGTTATAATAGTGCTCGACGAGATCGACAAGCTTGTTAAGAAGGGTGACGAAGTGCTGTATAATCTATCGAGGATAAATTCGGAATTGGAGAAGGGAAAGGTCAGCATCATTGGGATTTCGAACGATCTTAAGTTCAAGAACTATTTGGATCCCAGAGTTATATCATCGCTCAGCGAGGAGGAGATTATTTTCCCGCCATACAACGCGGAACAGCTTAAGGATATTCTGGAGCAGAGGGCTAAGTTGGCATTCTACGATGGAGTTCTCGATGACGAGGTTATACCTTACTGTGCAGCTTTAGCTGCTCAGGAGCACGGAGATGCCAGAAAGGCTTTGGATCTGCTCAGGGTTAGTGGGGAAATAGCTGAGAAGGAGAACGCGGATAGGGTTACGAAGGAGCATGTAAAGAAGGCTGTTAAGAAGATAGAGAGCGATCATATTGCGGAAGCTGTCCGAACGCTTCCGACTCAGAGCAAAATCCTTCTCTTTGGCATGGTTTTACTTACGGAATCCGGCTATCGGAAGTTCACAACTGGAGAGGTGTATGCGGTCTACAAGAACCTTTGCAGAAGGATAGGTATGGACGTCCTAACGCAGAGAAGGATCAGCGATCTCATTTCCGAATTGGATATGCTCGGAATAATAAACTCAATAGTTATTTCGAAGGGAAGATACGGAAGGACGAGGGAAATAAAATTGGATGTGCCGATCGACGATGTCAAGAGGGTGATACTGGAAGATTACAGACTCGAAGCTTTGGAGAGAATAGAAAAAGATTTGAGGAACGTCGCGTCTCTTAGCGTTTTTGAGGAAGCTTGATTAAATCGGCGCAATTATCACCAATAATCATGAAATTAATATTTGCAATTTTTAATTATTTTTCATTATAACAGTTAATAATTCTAGAAAGTGATAAATATGAGAGATGCCAAAAATCTATTGGTGACGCCTATGATGACAGATAAGCTACAATGCATATTTAATCCCATCGAATTCAGGGATAAGATCGGTGAATCTATAATTATTCGTCTATACAATCCCGATAAGGATAGAAATAAGCTGATAGAAATGTATGCTAACTTCGATCCCGGAGATAGATGTTTGGGATTGCCTCCTTTGACAAGGGAGGGTATAGAGAGATGGATAGATTACCTTTCGAAGAACGGTTACAATATAGTAGCCGAGCATAACGGAAAGATCGTCGGGCACGTCGCGATCGTTCCCCTTGAAAATCGTAGGGATGTCGAACTGGATATATTCGTGCTCAGACCTTATCAGAACAGAGGAATTGGACAAGAGTTGCTAAGAAATGCGATAAACTTCTGCAAACAGTTGGGATTTAGGGGTATAATGATAACAACTCAGTGTTCAAACTTAAGGGCTAAGAGGCTTTTCAAGAAATTCGGATTTATTACGATAGATTCCGATCTGGATGAATGCTACATGTTCCTCAAGCTATGACATCATAGCACGCCTTAAAAACCAAACTTCAAGTTTTAGGCATCTCTTAGCTTCGCATTCTTTCTCCAAGCAACCGAAGCACGGCGGCAGTCCTGTTAGTTCTTCCATTCTCTCCATTACTGCTCTTAAGCTCAGCTCTTCCTCCTTTTCCTCTTCGATCTCTGCTTCTGCTGGAATTATCTTGAAGGTCTTTACACCGTCGACGACTACCTCCACTCTCTTAATTA
>JALWBF010000116.1 GCA_027016055.1 Archaeoglobaceae archaeon
TGATACTAACAGGTAGAATTTCTCTAATCTCATTGAATTCGCCATCGCAACTAATCAGCCCGCTTGGATAATACCACCCTCCTCTGTTGCCACTAATTACTAAATTATCTTGATATATTGCACGAAAACTTTGATTAATTTCGAACTTAAATCTTTTAGCCCATCCCGTTGTTCCAAACAACTTACAGACCGCACAGATATCCTCTTCCTTATTATTATATTCACATTTTTCATTAACAGAATCGCAAGCATTTCCATTAAATCCTCTAACGATAGCTTCAAACCACCATCTCAAAGAACCGATTATAGAAGTTTCTCTCAACTTCGTGCATTCTCTGTTAACATCTCCGGTCCAGATCGGAGTTAATGTTCTGATTTTGATCTGCATTCGATCACCCCATATGTATGCTAAGTTTTTTTCATAATTTCAATATAACCTTTACTTCTACTCTTTTCCCTCCTATCGGAGCTGTTTGCAAGTTTAGAATAGCAGTTCCACAGCTCCCTTACAAAGCCGAACCACCCTTGAAAGTCCCCAAGAACGACGAACCTGTAAAGCTCTTGGACTGCTTTCAAAACGTTATCCGCCTCGCTAAACTTATTCTTAGCATTTAAACTCGCAAGAGCCTTGAATATAGTTTTATCCGGTGCTAAAGCTTCCGATAGTCTTCTGCAAAACTCCTGCGGATCCTTGAAGTATTTCCCAACAACCCGATAGAATTTCGGACTTCTAAGGATCGTTATGGGTATCTGCTCGTAGATCTTATACGTCTGCCCCTCCGGAGCGATCTTAAACAACATCAATGATATTTTATCGAGCTGTTCTCGATCCATCAGTTCCCGCAGTTCCACGCTAAGAAGGATTTCGAGCAGCAGAAGTTCGTTCGATGTGGATTTCCCGAGAATCGTTGTCAGTTTCTCCACAACAGCATCCTTAATTAGGAAGAACTTTCCTATCACGTTGCCGGATTCTCTCAACAACTTCAGAATTTCATCCGGGGAGAAGAACAGGAAGTAGTAGTATGCCTGTTGCTGTTGCCTAAACGTCGTAATAAAGGATGAATATATTCCCAAAAGAAAGAGTAGCGCCACTTCCTTCGACACGTAAAGAGTTAGCTGACTCGATGCAAACTTAGTTTCCAAGGAAGTGTATCCGGTATATCTATCGACTTTGAGTATCTGAGGAGCGGTTACGTCTTTCCTACCGATTATGACTTCACCCCTTTTCAGTATCAACGGAAGGTCTTCTTCGATCTTAACATCATTCAACCCCTTACATTCTAAAAGCTCTTTTATAAAATCAACTGAAAGTAAATTTCTGTAGTTTTTCTTATTCCTGACTCTATCGTAAATGACCTCGTTCGAGTATTTGTCGTCTAACAGCTGAAGCAGTTGTTCCGGAAAGCCGATTCTAAGGCTCTCCTTTCCTCTAACCCTCTTAATCATACTGATGTCGTTTCCGGAAAGCGTTAGCCTCTTGTCCTTTATTCTATCTATAACATCGCTAAAAGCTTTGGGGAATGATCCATCGTAACTTAAATATCGTAACAGACCTTCGTATACGACCTCACTTAAAAACGTTGAATCGACTGGTAAGCTTATCTCGACCATCCCACCACCACCTCATCCTCAAACTCGTAGGCTACAGCCTTCCCCGCAAGTTCAACGCGACATTCCGGTTGCGTCAATAGCGTTTGCAAAATGGGAATCTTGAAGGGTAACGTCTTTTTTCCGGAAATATAGTTTGTTACCGGATTTTCCGACTCATCGTATCTTTCAATCTCAAACGGGTTTACGTAAACTTCATACTCCCAGTTTCCTCTGCTATCGACCACCTTAATCGATTTGGTGACGGGAAAACTGTAGTTCGTAATCACATTTCCATCTTTAACATTCAATTTGTCGATCCTTAGAACATCTATGACGGAAACTCTGCTCTCCTTCGAACCCAATCTGTGAATCTTCCAAAAGTGTTCCTCACTCAACGATAGTTCATTACCGTTAAACTCGATTTTCTCATTCTTAAAGACTAAAAACCATCTGATTGTTGGAGGATTATCGTCTAAGCTCGATAAAATGGTTTTACCTCTTGCCGGTGAATCGAAAGATTTCGACAAATCCTTCGGATTTGGATAGAGTATGCCGGAGGTAATTTTCACGGCTACGATCCTGTTTAAATCTTCATACTTAATGGGAACGCAGTTGATCGGTCTAACGCCAATGGCAAGCAAGTTTTTACCGAGCTTCGGAATTATCTTCTTGCCTTCTTTTTCACCAATTCCCTCAGCCTTTGCCATGACCTCAGCCAAGGCTCCCAAGAATGTCGTGGGTGGTGGGTAGTAAAAGGAAGGAGAGGTCTTCGACAAACCCACTATCCTCGCCTGAAATCCCCAGACAAACTCCGTATCAACTATAAACCCCATCATAGCTTTTGCTTGGCTTCGTCTATGGCATCGATCACCACTTCCTCGAACTCTCCTTGCTCCGGATAGACAAACAGCTTGGTGTCGTAGCTAACCCTTTCGAGCTTCTTCCTAGCCTTATCGATGTAGTTCTTCGTGAATGGGCTCGGAACCGTCCAAACGTCATCGCTGACAGCCATCACTAAGGATTCCCACTCAACCACCGGCAAAAACCTCGTCTTCTTTGCACCGAACATGAACTCTATCAAGAACTTCTGTAAAGCATTTAGCGTTACTTCAATTCTCTTTTTTCTATCGTTCACGATGTCCTGTCCGGCTTTATCGTAAACAAAAGTAGCTCTACCTATGTATCCCGTATCCAAGTCGAAGCTGAAGGTATATACCGCCGAGGAAAGCTCGACGTAGTATATCATCTGACCTTCCTCAACGAATTTCGTCCCCAAAGCGTATCTTGAATGCAACTGCGGTTCAATTACCACATTCTCCAAAGCCTCTTTCGTCGGGATCATGTATCCGGTGTAGAAGTTCGAAGTTCTCTTCACGTTTCCTCCGGCTTTCGGAGCGTATAGGAATCCTCCAACATCTTCAACTAAGCAGTTACCGACTACGATCCTTTCAAATTCAAACTCATCCTTTGGCGGATCCTGCCCAAACGACTCCTTAAATACGCTTTCGTTCGTGCTCTTCAGGAATATTCCCTTCTTACACAGCTCGCAAACCGGTAAATCGTTTTTCTTAGCTTCCTCAGCCAAAACTTCCTGAAATCCGTGCGCAATCGATTCGCCACTTATCGCCGGAACGAAATAAGTTGCATATGTCTCCGGAATTATAACCGGAACTCTCCTATGCTTCACGTAATTTCCGACGCTTTCGGTCATGTTCAAAGCTTCAACGTTAACCAAAACCCTTCCCCTTATCGAAATAAACATGCTCAACCCTCCCTAAGGCTTGCGGAAATTGAAAGAGCCTTAGCCGAAATGAGGGCTGTTATCTCCCTAAGCTTCTTCTTATCCTTCGGATCGAGCTTAGCCAAATCCTGAATACCCTTCTCAACCCTATCGAAATTTATCCTATAAGCCATTTCCTTAGCCCTACGATTTTCCCATCTCTGACCGTTTATTAAAGAATGAAGATCTCTCAGGGCTTCCCTAATGTAATAGATCGCCAAATCCTTCGATGGAGTGTAACCGAGCTTATCGACGTAAGTATAGTTCCCCTTTTCGGCTATCAGAACGGCTAAAACTTCGGCTATATCTCTTGCATATTCCATGACAACAGTAAAACTTACTAATATAAAAGCTTTTTCATTGCTCTAATCATTGAAAAGTTATAAATAGATGCATTATCGAAATTAAGATGCATGAAGAAAGCACTTATCGTGACGCTCGGCTTTGACGAGAAGTTCTGCTATAGAGCCATACTTAGGCATGGGATAAAGGAAGAGGACATCATAATTCTGCTAACGGCTGGGCTTGTCGATAGGGTTAAGAGGGCTTACGAATGGATTAGGGTTTTCGCGGAATCTTACGACGTTGAGGTTAAGCTAATACAGATCGATGTGAAGGATTTCAACAGAGCTTTAAAGGAGGTCATGAGGATACTCGACGAGCTGAAGGATTACAGTTTGATAGTGAACTTAAGCGGAGGTATGAGGGCTTTGGCAATCACGGTGCTTATGGCACTCACGATAAAACCCATAAGGGATTTGAAAGTCGAGATAGAGCTTGAAGATTTCTCGGGTTTAATAGAAATTCCGAGGAACGTGCTTAAGTTGAGTGAGATAAGGGCAAACCTCGGCAAGGAAAAAATTGAGATACTTAAGCTTATTGCTCAGGGTGTTGAGGACGTAAAATCCATCGCGGATTTACTTAAAAAAGATGTCAGCACTGTGAGAAGGCACATATACACTTTAATCGATTTGAACTTGGTGGTGGTCGTGAAGAAAAAGCCGTTAATCGTTAAAACCACGGAATTGGCTGAAATAGTTCTTTCAGCAAATCAAATTTAAGTTTTTTTAATCTGTTAAGTTTATTTTAAGTCATGAGGATCGCAAGGTATTACACCTTCGAGCTCGAATTTTTGAAACCCGCAAAGCTACCGAACTGGAAGGGGAATTTAATTAGGGGAGCTCTCGGAAGTCATCTAAAAAAGCTCTTTTGCATGAATAACGTTAAGGATTGCCACAGATGTTCCTTGCTATTCAAATGCCCCTACGGCTACCTCTTTAGGGCTACGACCAAGGGAATCGTTTTAAGGAAAACGAAGCATTACACGAAGCCTTACGTGATAAAGCCGCCTCTGGAATCGAAGACAGTTTATAAGCGCGGAGAAACGATCAAATTTTCGCTGGTTCTGTTCGGCGATGCTTTGGAGTTCGAGAATCAAGTAATCAGTGCCGTAAACTCGATGTGCAGGTATGGACTGGGAACCAGAGATTGCAGAGGACAGTTAAAGATCAAAAGAGCTTTTATCGAGAATCCTCTCAAGAAAGAAAAGGAGTTTTTGTTTGAAGAAGGGGAGATGTTTAATCCCAGGTTGTTTATACGAAGCGGAGACCTTAAGGTCGATGTAGGCAGAATCTTCAAACTGAGATTTTTAACTCCTTTCAGGCTGTTGAAGGATGGAGCGGTAATCTCTGAACCGAGTTTTAGAGATCTGCTTGCGTTCATGTTGAGAAAGTATTCATCAATAAATTATCAATACCTGAAAAGAGATATCGATATCGACGTTGAAAAGATTTTAAAGTTAGCCGAAAACGTAGCTACGATTTCAGCGGATCTCAGCAAAAGAACGTTCGTGTATAAGGGAAGGGAAGAGGTCTTCATCCACGGCGAAATTACGTATTCCGGGAAGCTGAAAGCCGATGCGAAGAAGGTGCTCGCTTTTTGTGAACTTTCGCACATAGGGAAAAGAGCGAGCTACGGACACGGTTGGTATAAAATTGAAATTGGTTGCGGCGTTACACCGTGCAGGATTTAAGTATGCCATAAACAAACAATCTCGATAACCTCTACCGATCCCGTCTCTTATGTGTATGCTTTTCGAGATTTCTCTTTGTTTCAGCCAAGTTCATTTCGGAACATCCTTACATCCTCGATTTCCTACGATATTTTAACAGATATTTTAATAATAAAAACAGAATAGATGTTATATGGAGAGTTACTTAATCGTTTACGTTCCTTCTTTCGAAAGATTCGATAAAGTCGAAAAACTACTAATGGGTTGATCATCATATAGTCACTCTTTATAATTATATATAATGTTCACCCAGCAAATCTTCTTTCAGTTCTCTTTTCATCGAGCTAAATATAAGGAACTTCAGGGATTATCTACTGACGCCAACTTTCAATCTTCTTTTCATTGAGTAGGTGCTGAACCCTCAGATCCCCGAGAAGATCAGTATGGCTTTTCAATCCTCTTTTCATCGAGTTAGGGATAGGGATTGCTGGCGCTCCATTGGCTCTGCTTGCTTTCAATCCTCTTTTCATCGAGGACTACCACCCATCCTACGTTTCTCCCTACTATGACCCTTTCTTTCAATCCTCTTTTCATCGAGCTGGAGAGAAGGGATTGCCGAAGAAGTTGCAGAACGCCTATGTCTTTCAATCCTCTTTTCATCGAGATGTCCGATGCAGGCCGGGCCAAGGGTGCGCACATCTTTCTTTCAATCCTCTTTTCATCGAGTTATTCTCTCTTTAGTCCAGTTAAAGCCCTTTAATGGTCTTTTCTTTCAATCCTCTTTTCATCGAGGGATATACTCGAACGAGGTTTATGGTTATAGGGGTTATATAATGTTTTCTTTTTCGGATGGTTTTTCGAACATCTATACCCGACCGCAACGTTTATGAATTAAACCTCATCGTGTTCGAGGAAAATTTTATATACTACCAGCACACCCATCCATTCACCCATTTTTATAATTCAAAATGTTCGAGAAGTCCAGAATTGTTGGAACAATACTCCGCACAATTTTACGACGGAACCGTTATCATTCATGCAGTCGATATTCAAGCTTATTGATCCAGTCGATCCATTTGCCGGTTACAGCATAAACACAATATATCAACGATAATAATTTCATTAAATCTATACAGCATTTTGCAAGCAATAGGATAAGCTTGATATTTGGTAAAAACAAAACATAATCTAATGAATCTAACGGAATATGGTCATTTATTAATTGATGAATTCGGAGCTTCCTTAAAGAAAAAGAAGAAAAGATTGCTTATAATTACAGATGATAAAAAAGAGGAAATTCCGATTAAATCCATCAAGGACTTGGTCATCTCCGGAAAAGTTAGCATATCTTCCGAACTTATAAAAGCTTTAGCTGAATCCGGAGTTGATATCCTATTCACAACACCAATGGGAAAGCCGGTTGCGAGAGTCGTTAGCGCTAAGATGGGCGGAACCGTCGAAAATAGATACGAGCAGTATAAGAGCTTAGAGGACGGCAGATCGATCCTAATTGCAAAATCGATAATACTCGGCAAAATTAGAAATCAGATGTCGAACATACGTTACTACTCGAAAAGCAGAAGGATGAACGAAGTTTTGTCATCGAGGCTATACGATATTTACGTTCAAATCAAAGAGAAGTTTGAACGGCTTCAGAGCGACGAGTTCGAAGATTTAGATTCCGCAAGAAAGAAGCTGTTGGCTTACGAAGGCGAATGCGCAAACTACTATTGGGATGGAATAAAATTGGCGTTGGACGATTGGAACTTTGAAGGAAGAAATCAGAAGAGCTCGGATCCCGTAAATTTAAGCTTAAACATAGCATATAACATGCTTTCGGGGCAGATCTGGAAGTATACACTTAGATTCGGTTTGGATCCGTTTATGGGATACATTCACGTCGATAGACCGGGTAAGCTCTCCCTCGTCTTCGATTTGATGGAACCCTTTAGACCCATGGTCGACAGATTCGTCGTAAGCTTTCTCAAAAGGTTAAATCCAGCTTATTTCTCGGAAAAGGCTAAGAGTAACACGATCTCGACGCTGAGAAATCTGTTCTTTTCTGATTTCATGCAGAGCAAGATAGAGTATAAGGGAAGAAGGATGACGATCGAAACCGTGATGTTTTACTATTTGCAGGAGTTCGTGTCCTTTCTGCGGGGGAGAAGGGACTCGTTTACAATACCATACATCCCGTGGTGATCTTAATGTATTATCTCGATCTGATTGAAATTAAGAGACTTACAAGGGATTTGTTGCCGAGAACGAGGGATAACCAAGTAGATGACAGACTTAGGGGCTGGAACTGGTTCGACAGCCCGATAAGACCGTATTCCTCCGAACTACTGTTACCGGTCTGGGATATAGCTTGCTCGATATGTCCTACAAGGAGGGACGCTTGGCTGAGGCACAAGGTTTTGAAAAAATCGATTCCAACAACCGTGTATCAGGCTAAGGGATTCATAGTTCACAAGCTGATTTCATCGATGTTTTTAAAAGCCAAGAAGCTCGTTTATCTGGGATACGAAGATTTAAGGGATGAATTAATAAGGAATGCCGACGAAATCCTGAAGAAGGAGATAGAAGGTATGAAAAGGAATGTCGAGCTCAACGACAGGGATGTCCAAGATCTTACGGAATTCTGTAAGCAGATTGCGAAGTGGCAGGCTACGAGGATAGAGAGCAAGGTTTTGGAGGTCAAGGCTAAGTATCCCTTTCTGAATGAGGAAAGCTTAGTTCAGCTGTCCTTCCCGATGGCTACCGAAGTCGTTGTGGACGGAAGCCTTCTCGGCTTGAGCAAGTATCTTAGAGCAGACGCAGCCTGGATGCTCGGCGGTATGATTTTTGACATCAAGCTCGGAAGAAAAGAGGAATGGCATAGGATACAGGTAGCTGGTTACGCCTTAGCTTTCGAAAGCGTTTTTGAGAGACCCGTTGATATAGGTTGCACGGTCTACGTATCTAAGACGGGGAACAGCATAAGGATCGACAGAGACTTCTACATCATAGGCGACTATCTCAGATCGAGTTTTTTGGAGAAGAGGGACGAGCTTCAGATGATGCTCCTAAAGGATTCAGAGCCAGATGTGGCGGATAACTGCCCCAAGTATTGCGTTTTCAGGAGTTACTGTTTCGGATGATTGATTTAACTTAAAATGAGGAATTTGAAGTGGGCTCGCCCGGATTCGAACCGGGGACCTTCGCCTCGTAAGGGCGACGTCATAACCCCTAGACCACGAGCCCTAATTGT
>JALWBF010000117.1 GCA_027016055.1 Archaeoglobaceae archaeon
GTGCCGTCGTGATACCAGATGTCTGCGCTAATTGCGGCCACGGCGGCCGCTGCAAGGATTGCTATCGCTTTTTTCATGTTGCCTCCCTTTCTAATTTTTCAATGTCGATGACGTTCAATATTTTCCACGAATCGCCCAAAATGAGACCGTGTACTACTACATCACCATAGTGATATGCGATAAATGTGTTATCGGACGTTTTCGTAAAAGTGTAGTTGGCCCCGTCGGCCGATGAGTGTGCGCCAGACTTTACGGCACTGTCGATGGCTTCTACTATTATCGGACGTATCTCCACGACGTTTTCTTCGCTGGCGACTCTGATGGTCGGTGTGTAGCTTCTATCGTGGTCTCGCTTCACCACTTTTTTGATGGAGTCTGCAAGGCCAGCTCTAATCCGCTCGGCCTCGTCAAAGTCATTGGCGTCGCTGTGTATCGACCACAAAGCGCCTCTATAATAGGCGTACCTTTTTGGTTTTCCCCAATATCGCTCCATAAGCTTGGATGTATACAAGTCAATCAACACATAAGTTCTCATCACGCTGCTCCTTTACATTGTTCATAGAATGCTTCGCCGTTGCTGGCTACGGCCACGAGTCTATAGTTGTCCGTATACTTAGCGAAGGCCGCTTCTACGGCCTCGCTCATCTTTTTATATGTCTCATAGACTTTTTCTTTTATCCCGTTCTCTCTTTTTTTCAATTCTGGTAGCAGATAATCGTCATCTGTGCCAAAGAGCTCGTCCTCGATGAGTTCCACTACATCTGCAAGATCATCGCTGTCGTAATTGTCCGTGCTAATGGTAACGGTGTAGTCGAGATTGCAGCCCTCGTAATAGCCGCTTCTATAGTAAGGCTTAACCTCGACGTCCACCTCGACGCCCAAAAAATTGAGTGTAGCCACGAGACTGCCAAAGCTTATCGCTCCATAACTGCGATTGTAATCGATAGTCTCCTCGAAGTCCCACCACTTCCAGCCGTTGCGCCGGGCTGCTTCCGCTATCTCGTAAGCGACTGAGTTTATAACGTCCTCCAGGATATAGTCGTCGCTGCTATCTATTACATAATAGCAGCTGGCGTTCTCCAGGCTTGCAAAATTTGGTGCACCCATAGTGTCTCCTTGTTTGTGTGTGTTGTGGCTTATAGCCAATTAAGCCCACGAATTGCGCTCATAGGCTTAATTCGCTATAATAACAGTGTGTGTGTTGTGGCCGAGGCCTTATGGGCCTCGCTACTGCAATATCTCGTAAACTTTTCTATCGTCCACCAAATAACGGCCTTCCAGCATAATATCTCTTCCCAGCTTTTTCCAATTGATGTAGGACTCTAACTTTTCTGGCACTTCGATAACTCCATCGTCTGCAAGCTCCATTGCGAGAGCTTCTTCTATCGGCTGCAAACTAAGGCTAAAATCGTAAAATCTATAGTCCTCGTCGGCGGCTATCTCAATAGCATTCTCGACGTCTTCCCCGTCCTCGACGAGCACTTTTACCGCTCCAAGCTGCTCCTCGTCCAGCTCGTCCAGCCTCTCGGCCAGCTCGTTGAGTTTATACGGGTCGCTATACTCGTTTATTAGCCCATCGATGTCGCACTCCCAGTCGCTTATAAATATTTCCTCATGGCTATCCTCTGGGTCGTTTACTGCACGTTCGCCGTCCCTTAGTATTCCTTCTATCTCTTTTTCGAGCTCCTCTTTGTCCATAGGCAGCTCTATCCATTTGCCCACGAGTGTACCAGCGTTGTAGGCTGCAAGGTCTGTAATGTAGATTTTCATGACGTCTCCTTTGTGTGTTGTGGCTTATAGCCTATTCGAGCAGCCCAGCGGCTGCCCTGATAGACTATAGGCCGTTAACTATGGCCTTTTTGATGGTGTCAAGTATGGTTTTGATTTCTCCCTCGATCATATCGGTTCCCAGCGGTATCCATCTGTTTTGGTCGGCCTCCGTATCTTCGAGCCATAGATAGAATTGCCAGTCGGTGTCTGGGCTCTTATTTAGTCCCAGCTCATAGTTTATGGTGTCGGCTTCGCCTGCCATGTGGGATACTATATGCTCTTTCCCGCCCACGTATGATAGGTCCATAGATTTGTGCGCTGCTGGTGCGTCGATGATTATCGTCGCTATTGCGTTAAATATGCCCATCGCTTTCATCCATCTTTCCGGCGCTTCTTTTTGCATCTTTTTGAGCAGTGGCTGTTCGTTAAACATCTTTGTAATGCCTGTATAAAGTTGGTCACGTGTCATAGTTTCTCCTTGTGTGTGTTGTGGCCAATGGCCTACGTGATAGGTCGGTCGGCTTATCAAGTAGACCATCGGGGTAACATTACGTTGTCAAAGACCTCGAAGGCTTAACCTTCTTTGCTTACCAAAATGGTAACATTATTCATCTTAAATCAAGCTTAAATAATTACCAATATGGAAATATTTTTGACAAAAAGAGCGTTGCATTTTGCAACATTGACGTTGCATTTTGCAACATCGAAAAAAGCAAAAATCCCTTATTATATATATAATTATTAATTTCAAAGACAATAAGTTCATCCCAAAACTTATTATCTATAGAATACTAATTCGATAGACAATAAGTTCTAATAGTTTAATCTTAAGACTTATTTTCTTTAAGAGTGTTAT
>JALWBF010000118.1 GCA_027016055.1 Archaeoglobaceae archaeon
CCATCTAAGTCCAGCCATAGCTTTATGAACCGAACAAACCTTCTTGCATATCTCGATCCTATCACCCTTCTTCCTAGTCTTCTTCAGAAGATCGATAGTCATTCTGATAATTCTCGACTGTCCGCTCGATCTATCCTTAAGAATGGTCTCAAGATCCATGATCAAATTTAGCAAACGATATTATTTTTACCTTTTGAAATTCCTCCATGATCGACCTTCACATCCACTCTGTTTTCAGCGACGGTGAGCTTATTCCCTCCGAAATAATTAGAAGGATGGCGCAGTTGGGAAACGAAGGACTGGCAATTACAGATCATGCGGACTTCTCGAATATAAGTTGGATAATGCAGAACTTAAGGAGGTTCATGGATTTCAGAGACGATTACGAATTGGACGTTCTGTTCGGAGTCGAAATAACCCATGTTCCTCCTAAGCTCATCGGCAAAGCCGTAGAGCTTGCTTGGAAGGAGGGGGCTGAAATAGTTATCGTTCACGGTGAAACGATAGCCGAACCGGTTAAGGAGGGAACGAACATTGCCGCAGTTCAGGAGGAGATAGATATCTTAGCGCATCCCGGACTTATAGATACAAAAACGGCGGAACTTGCCAAGGAGAATGGTGTCTATTTGGAGATTTCAGCCAGAAAAGGGCATTGCTTAACAAACGGGCACGTTGCGAAGATCGCTCAAGAGGTTGGATGCAAGCTTGTAATTAACACAGATTCACATTCACCTGCAGACTTCATAGACACCGAAATGGCGATAAAGATTCTAAAGGGGGCTGGAGTTGATGATGTCGACGAGGATAACAAAAATAACAAAAAAAAAAAAAAAAAGAGATTATAAAAAAGATATTAAAGAATATCTATGACATTCGTTGACACGCCAAAAAACTTTAACAGTTTAATAGTGATACATATTAGCATGGAAATAAGAAAGCTTCAGCTTATCGGTGGTTCAAGCTACATGATAAGCTTACCGAAACGCTGGATTAAAGAGAACAATTTAAATCAGGGTGATGAGCTCATTTTGCAGGTCGACAAATGTGTAGTTAAGATATATCCCAAGAAAAGCGCTGAAAACGTTTTTAGGGTTAAGATCGACAAGATACCGAAAGCAGATGACAAATTCCTTAGGAGGTTCATTTACGCTTTATACATTCAGGGTTCGGATGAAATCGTAATCGAGGATATGCTCTCACCGAAGATAATAATCAAGCTCAGCGAAATAGTTAGAGATCTGATCGGAATGGAGATAATCGATGTAAACGATTACAGAGTGGTTATGAAGTGCCTTACGTCTTCTGATTTTAATATTGAAGAAGTTCTCAAGAGGATGAGTCAGATAGTCATCGAGATGATCGATGTAATTGAGGAGTTTCTGAGAAGGAGAAAACAATCGACTCTGAGCGTAATTCCAAAACTTGAAGATGAGGCGGACAGGTTTTACTTATTAGCCGTCAGGCTCGTGCATAAGCTTTTGAGGGAGTTTTCATGTCCAACAAACTGGAGCGAGATGAAGCAACTTTTAGGCATGAGGATGGTTGCGAAACTGCTTGAGGAGGTTGCAGATGCCCTATATGACACGTCGGAATTCGTTCTGAATGTTAACGATGGCGAAGTCCTTCCAATTCTGCTCGATCTAAGAAGGATATTTAAGATCATCTTGGACTCCTATTTCAACGGAAACGTTGTGGTGTGCGAGGATGGAATCGAAATGGCTGAGGAGCTTGAGGAGAGAATTCTAAGTATAAGGAGCAGCAAGGATGGAGTTCCCTGTAAATTAGCCTTGGAATCACTGCTCGAAGCTTGCAGGCACGTTAAATCCATCGGGGAGATAGCTTTTAATAAAGCGGTCAGGGAAACGATTATGGTGTAACCTATGCCGAATTATTTGGTAGTCTTGCAGGGTGCGTGGATAGTCAGAAACGTCAGAACCATAAAGGATGCCATGAACATAGCTGTTGCTGAGGCTGGAAAAAGATTGCATCCCGATCTCGATTTTGTTGAGATAGACGTCGGAGTTACGCAATGCCCGAAGTGTCACGAAAATCTTAAGAGCGTGTTCATGGTGGCCGGAACTGCTTTAGTCGGGCTAATCTTCGAGATGAAGGTCTTCAACGCTCAGAGTAAGGAGCATGCTGCAAGAATAGCGAAGTATGAAATAGGTAAAAGATTGCAGAGGGTTCCGCTTGAGGTGTTGGAGGTCATAGAATTAGATTAATCTATCGACCTCATCCTTCGCCGGGAAATTTCTCGCTCCGTAATACCGGATGTTGTAGCTCGCTACGAAGTTTCCGAGTTTTAAGCACGTTTCGAGAGGCAATCCCTTAAGAAATCCGTATAGAAATCCTGCCGAAAATGCGTCTCCGGCTCCCGTTGTGTCAACTACTCTATCAACACTGAAAGCAGGATGATAGAACGTTTCACCCCCCGTAACCGCTTTGCTTCCCCTGCTTCCGAGGGTAATTACAAGAATTTCGACGAATTTAAGAACGTCTTTTTCGGAAACGTTTAGACTTTTGAATTCTGGCTCGGAGATTATGACCAAATCCGTGAACTTCAAAAGCTCCTTAAGTTTCTCGAAGCCCAGCTTGGTGTATGGA
>JALWBF010000119.1 GCA_027016055.1 Archaeoglobaceae archaeon
ATTCCCTAAGCCTCAAAACGGCGTTTACTGCTAAATCTATCGCGTTCCTGCCGTATTCTGGCATGGAGCCGTGGGCTGAAGTTCCTCTGAACTCAGCTATGATTTCGAGCGATCCGTAGTGTATCTTCGCTATCTTAAACGATGTGGGTTCCATGACCACGGCTTTCTTTGGCTTAAAGGATTCGACGAAAACCTTCGATCCCTTTCCCCCTTCCTCCTCATCGGACAGCAAGGCAATTCCAAATCTGAGCTCTTCGATCTCATCCAAGGCTAAGAGAATTGCCGTAATGCTACCCTTCGTGTCGCACACTCCGGTTCCGTAAGCGTATGTTCCGTCGAAGCTGAAACCCCTTTTTATCGGAACTGTATCGAGATGTGTGATAACCCAAACTTCCGCGGAAGGATTCAGCACGATATTCTTGATACCTTCCTTCTCCATCAAAATAGGATCGTATTCCATTTCGTTAAGCAAGTTCATAAGATAATCGATGAGCTTATCCTCCTTGCCTGAGGGTGATGGAATTTCCACGAGATTCCTCAAAATTTCGAGGACATCCATTATCGTCAAATTTTAAAAACGAGAATAAAAATGTATCTGTGTGCGACTCAGGATCAGAAACGTAACGGGCGAGGATTTGGATGCTTTCGTTGAGATCTACAAGAAGGCTTACGAAGGACTTGAGGAATACGCCTACACTAAGACCAGAGAAATTAAATCTTATTTCAGGTGGTTGATGAACAGAGATAAAGACGGCTTTTTTGTTGCCGAAGTTGATGAAAAACCGGTCGGCTTCGTCGCATGCGATGCCAACTGGCTCAGCTTTTTTGAGAACGAAGAGGTTGGTGAGATACACGAGATATTCGTTCATCCGAATTGGCAGGGGAAAGGGATAGGCTCGATACTTCTGCTCAGAGCTTTGGATTATGCAAAAGAGAGGGAAAGAAGGATTGCGGAGCTTTGGGTCGGTGTGGGGAACATAAAAGCAAAGAGGTTCTATAAAAAGTTTGGATTCGAAGAGAGGGATAGCTGGGGCAGATGGCTGAGGATGGTTAAAAGGATCAATCTCTCTTAGGCAACAGGGAGGATATCCAGCCGATGTATTCCCCTACAGACCTCGTTTGAATCCAAACCTTTCCTCTTCCTCTGAATTCAGCTACAAGCCCCTCCCCGCTCAGCAGAGTCTCCTTAAGCCCTCCAACCCTTCTGACATCGAATTCCAAGCCGTCTTCGAAGGCAACGATATGTCCGGTATCTACGATAAGACTACCATCAACCTCAAGTTCTTCTATTCCGCCGAAGGAAGCTAGGAAGACATCCCCGTTACCTTCAAGCTTCAGCAAAAACAATCCTTCTCCAGCGAAGAAGGTCTTGGTTCCTCCCCATTTGGTGTCTATCTCAATATCGGGTGTGGAAGCTAAGAAGGCTCCACTTTGGGCGAACAGCCTACCATTTATTGGAATACGGATTATATCCCCGTTATACCTCGGAGCCAACCCAAGCAATCCTTCGCCCCTCGCAACGAACCGATTTATGAAGAAAGTTTCCCCTCCGAGCAGAGCCCTCTTAAGTCCGCCGAAGATTCCCCCTTTAACTTCCGTCTTGAGTTCGACGTTTTTCATATAAACCATCGCACCAGCTTCCGCCAAAACCTCTTCACCATCCTTAAGCTTCAACTCAAGTAGGCTGTAACTCGGCTTGCATATTACTTTATACTCCATATTATGCTTTTACGTATTTTACGTATATAAAATTATTTACCTTATCCGCAATCGTTATATCTTAGCTACAAGAACTCTAAGCGTATGGCATTGGAAGCGCTGAAGGATGTAATCAAGAAGATCACGCGATCGTCCACTATTGACAAGAAGTTCGTTGAGGAAATAGTTAGGGATATTCAGAGGGCTTTGATTAAAGCTGACGTTAACGTTAGGCACGTTAAGGAGATAACGGATGCCATAAAGAAGAGGGCGTTGAGTGAAGAGATAATACACGGATTGAATCCGAGGGAGCACATAATTAAGATCGTTTATGAAGAGCTGATGCGTGGAATCGGTGAAGGACTTGAAATTCCGCTGAAGAAGTCGAAGATAATGCTCGTCGGATTGCAGGGAAGCGGTAAAACAACCACTGCTGCGAAGTTGGCTAAATACTTCAAAGATAAGGGTTTAAGGACTGCAGTCGTTTGCGCAGACACTTGGCGTCCGGCAGCTTACGAACAGCTGAAGCAGTTGGCTGAAGCCTACAAGATAGCTTTCTACGGAGAAAAGGAAACTAAGGATGCGGTCGCAATAGTAAGAAACGCTCTGCAAAAGCTTAGGGATTACGATATGATCGTAATAGATACTGCCGGAAGGCACGCTCTTGAGAAGGAGCTCATAGATGAGATGATTGAAATAGCTAAGGTAGCCAATCCCGATTACAAGCTCCTTGTGCTCGATGCCGCTATTGGTCAGTTGGCAAGCAAGCAGGCTAAGGCTTTCCATGAGGCTATAGGTATAGACGGCATAATCATAACCAAGTTCGATGGAACCGCTAAGGGAGGTGGAGCCCTTTCGGCGGCAAGAGAAATTGGAATACCGATAGCATTCATCGGAACCGGAGAAAAGGTCGAGGACTTCGAGCGGTTCGATCCGGCCGGATTCGTATCAAGGTTGTTGGGAATGGGTGACATAAAAGCTCTGCTCGAGAAGATCGAGAGGGTTACGAGGGAAGAGGAACTCGATCCTGAAGCGTTCTTGAAGGGAACGTTCACTCTGAAAGACATATACAAGCAGATCGAAGCTATGCAGAAGATGGGTCCGATCAGCAAGATATTCGAGCTCCTTCCGTTCGGTTTAAGCTTGAAGGTCGATGAGAACGTTATGGAGATGACTCAGGAGAAGATGAAGAAGTTCAAGGTTATAATGGATTCGATGACTGAAGAGGAACTGCTGAATCCGAAGATAATAGACTCTTCAAGGATTAGGAGAATAGCGATAGGCTCCGGAACCACTCCGCAGGATGTGAAGGAACTGCTGAGATACTACAAGACCATGAAGAACGTTATGAAGAAGATGAAGAAGCTTGAGAAGGGTAGATTGCCATTCAAGTTGCCAAAGTTAGGGTTCTGATGAAGATTTTAATCGTCGGACTTCTTCCGTTCGATTCGGGCAAGACGAGCTTGGCTCTCTCGCTTATTACAGAAGCTTTGAGCAGAGGAATAGATTTGGGGGTAACGAAGCCCATAACAGCATTTAGCGGTTGGTATCACTGCTCGAGCATAATGAGAAGCATGGAATTCGGGAAGCTCATAGGAGAGGACATATACAAACTTCACGTTAAAGCGGAAAGCGGGGATCCGATAGAGCTCGAAAGCCCGGTTGTTCTGATGCACATGCCGCCGGATCCGGAAAGGGTCGATTGGCAGAGCACGTTTTACACGGCACTAAATCTGAACGAGCAGATAGTAGCTCTTAGAATAACGAATCCGAATAATACGAACCACTACTACATTTCGGCAAATTTGGGAAGGCTCACGGAAGCTATGAGAAATTTAGCCTTGAAGCTGATCGAATCGCTCAAGCCCGCTCCCAAGGAGATCAAAGATATCGACGATATTCTTTTGAACATAGGTGAGCTTGCCGAGGAATGCGTGGAGTTCATATCATCGAGGCACGAGTTCACAATTATAGAATCCTACAACAACGCATCGGCTCCAACGCGGGGATCTTTGAAAGCCGATGTAGTTCTGCTCGTGGCTCCGTCCAAAGTTGCGATATACAGCGGAGAAAGATACAGAAAAGCCGTTGAAATCCTACTTAAGCCTCCTTGGTTGATTTCGAGCGAGGAAGTAGCATCCCTCCTTAAGCCGATCAAAACGGTCGAAATAAAGCCGGCTATAGATGAAGCTTGGGCTGAAGGATTGCTGGACGAGATAATGAGAATTGCCGGCGATCTATAGATTGTTCAGTATCTCATCCAACGCTTTGTAGTATATTTCACCGCCCTTACTAAATTCTATTGCATCGTAAGGACATGAATCCGCGCAGAAAACGTATTCGCAATCCTTGCAAAATCTCACATCGACCGTAAGCCTTCTTCCGTTCTTAACCATGGACTGGCATTCTATTGCATTATAAGGGCAGACTATAACGCAGTTTCCGCATCCGATGCAGAGTTCATCCCTAACGATTAAGGCGAAATCCGTAAGACTAAAATCTGCATTCGGCTGATAGAATTCGTCTATGCTTACCGTAACAATGTTTGAGAAGTGCTTCAATGCTGAGAGCATCCTCGAAAGATAGGCTGGTGTAAATCCCATGAACAGTATCAGATCGTATCTTCCCCTTCCATCGAAGCCCTTCCAAGATTCGTCCAAAAGATACTGCATTAAGTAATGAAGGGTTCTCGAAACGAATATCGGTTTTACGCCGTTCTCAATTAACGGTTTGCTCGAGGCTCCCGTGGCAATAATGGGAATTCCCTTTTTGTGGAATTTAACGGCATACCGAACCAAATTTTCGTCTTCAAGTAGCTTTCCGCCGGTAACCAGAATAGGCCTTCTTGCCGATCTTATCAAATCGGCAATAGTCTTCGGCTCAACGACCATTCCCTCTCTGCATTGCTTATCGGATATCTCGTGCTTCGGGATATAATACACGGTTTCGAGCATCAGCTTTCCTCCCCTTTTATACAATATAAATATCAAATTTTCTTGATTAATCGTTGACAAAAATCAAAATAAAAACATTTCGGTGATTTTATTGTGTGGTCCGAGTTTAAGAAGAGAAAATTCGAAGGTTATTTAAAAGCGAAGGAGTGCGGGGAGGTTGACGAGGATATAATCCCGCTTCTCGATCTCATAAACTCGTTCGATTGCTTTGTAACGCTTTCGAGCTGTTCTGAGAGGATAGCCGTTATGGATATGCCGGAATTCGGTGATAAGGTGGAATCCGTATTCTTGGGCAAGTGGCACAGCAAAGTCAGCTTTGAAGAGGTTTTGAATGCGATAAAGCTGGGAAAAAGGATTACTTGGCTTATAATGTTTCCTCCCATCATCCATGTAGCTTGTAGAGATTTGGAGGATGCGGAAAGGCTGATGGTAATAGCGAACAACTCCGGATTGAGAAGATGCGGACTTATTTCACTTAAACACAGAGTTGTTGAGATAAACACCCTCGAAAGGCTTGAAGCGCCAGTAGCAGTGAACGGAAGGCTTATCGTTGGAATGGAGGGTCTTAGGGTTATGGTTGAGTTCGCAAACAAAAAACTTGAGAGAAGTAAGGAGAAGCTTAGGAGATTTTACGACTCCCTTCTAAAGCTTCGAGGATCTCCAAAACCCTAACGATGTCGCTCCTCGAAACTATTCCCACGAGCTCGCCGTTCTTAACTACTGGCAACCTTCCGATTCTGTTTTCGCTCATGACCTTCAAAGCTTTGAAGGCGCTCTCATCTGGAGATATCGTAACGATCTCCTTGCTCATAACCTTTTCAACCCTCTCATCCCCATCGACGTTTATTACATCCTTGAGGGTTACTATTCCTATCAACCGGTTGTCCTTAACGACCGGATAGCCGAGATGCTTATACTTAAGCATCAGATCTATTACCTCCCTAACCTTGGTATCGGAAGTTACGTAGATCGGATTCGGCGTCATTATATCCCTAACCTTAAACCTCGAAAGCAAGCCTTCAACCGTTACGAGGTTCTCCTCCTCGCTCGCTCCTATGTATATGAACAGTGCAATTAATATCAGCCACCAGCTCACGAATATTCCGAATATCGCCATCAATATGGCTAAAAACTTTCCTACTTCGGCAGAAACTTTAGTAGCTCTGATGAAACCCATCCTTCTCGCAAGAAGACTTCTCAGAATCCTTCCACCGTCCATCGGAAAAGCGGGAAGAAGGTTGAAGAGGGCAAGTATTAGGTTGAAGTATCCCAGCAGGAAGAAGAACTGCCTATGCAAAGGCATTGCAAAAAAGCAGATAAAGGCGATCGATAAACTCGCCAAAGGTCCGGCTAAAGCCATTAAAAACTCCTTCTTCGGCTCTCTCGGTATGTTTTCTATCAAGGCAACTCCTCCGAATATGAACAGAACTATACCCCTAACCTTTGCACCGTATCTTATCGCAACGAGGGAATGGGATAACTCGTGGATTAGGATGCATACGAAGACAAGAACAGCGGTTAGCGTGGATAGGATCAATCTCTGAACCTTATCGAGATTCGCGAATCCGAACGGTGGTGGAGTAGCATAGAGAACGTAGATTAGGAAGATCAGGATAAACAATAAGCTGAAGTGAACGCTGACGTCTATTCCGAATATCCTGTAGATCTTAAAGGATTGCTTCATAATTCAATTTTCTCGCTAAAAATTTAAATTTGACGACCTAAATTCTGTATGCCTCACAGATTCGATCCAAAGCATTGGCATATCCTCGAATCCGAATGGAGGAAAAGCATTCTGCCCGTCGAACCGCTTATAAAGAGGCTTGAGATGTTGCCGAAAAAAGATGTGGCGTTTGACATCGGTGCCGGAACGGGTTACTTCACGGTTCACCTCGCGAGGATGTTCAGAAAGGTATATGCCGTGGAAATAAATCTGGAAATGGCTAAGATCTTGGCATCGAAGGGTTTGAAGAACGTTGGAATAATAATCTCCGAAAAACCTCCGAAGATAGATTGTAAAGCTGACTTCGTTCTTTTTACCGACTCGTTGCATGAAATAGATTGCAGGGAAGAATACATCGATTGGTGTTGCATGCATGCTGACAGCGTTGCCGTGATAGATTGGAAGAAGGATTGCGATTTCGGTCCGCCAAAAGAGGATAGGCTTAACGAGGAATATGTAGCAAAGCTACTCGAAAGGTGCTTTAAGGTTGAAAGGATAGAAGCATACAAATGTCATTTCTTTCTATTTGCAAAAATTTAAATTGGGAAGAACTCGAAGTAGTCGATGTCATACGCTTCGATCTTTCCGGAATCAGCGAGCTTGGTTAGATTCGGATCTATAGGAATCTCAACGAAGAATGGAATCCTATACTTCGCCGATATCTCTCCTCCCTTCCCCTTTCCGAATATGTATTCCCTATGCCCGCACTGCGGACATTCGTAGTAGCTCATGTTCTCCACCAACCCAATCACAGCAGTTTCCAAGCTCTCAGCCATCTTTATGGATTTCTCAACTATCATAGCAGTCAAATCCTGCGGTGCGGTGACGACTACGACTCCTTCCGGCTTCACCTCCTGCAACACGGTAAGCGGAGCGTCTCCGGTTCCGGGTGGAAGATCGAAGAGCAGATAGTCCAATTCGCCCCAATCCGTTCTGCCCAAGAAGTCCCTCATGACTCCAGATATCAACGGTCCCCTCCATATTACGGGACTCTCTCTGGACGGAAGAAAGAACTGGATAGACATGATCCTTATACCGTATCTCTCGCTGAAAACCGGTTCTATTCCTTCTTCTCTCAGCACGGGTCTTTTTCCTTCAACACCGAATATCTTCGGAATGCTCGGCCCTAAGAAGTCGGCATCGAATATTCCAACAGTATGCCCGTTCTTAGCGTAATGAATGGCGAGCAAAGCCGTTATTGTGCTTTTTCCGACGCCACCTTTCCCGCTCATTATTGCGATCTTGTGTTTTATTTTCTCAAGCCTCTTCTTGATATCCTCATCCGTAACCCTCTGCTTCATCATCACAACCACCCCTCAATTACCTTCCAAATTCTGACTATCTCTTCACCAGCCTTACCTTCGAACGGGAGTTTGAGCTGGGCAATCTGCCTCGGAATATCTTCATCGAACGGAATCCTTCCGACTATTTCAATGTTGTTACTTCTGCAGAACTCCTCAATTTGGGCTGTCACATCCAAGTTCAAATCGAACTTATTTATCGCAACCAGAGGCTCGACTTTGAAGTGTCTCGCAAGCTCGATCACTCTGATCATATCGTTCAAGCCCGAAAGCGTAGGTTCCGCAACGACCAATGCTAAATTCGCTCCGGCAAGCGAAGCTATTACCGGACAACCGATCCCGGCAGCTCCGTCCAATATGAGCAGATCGATGCCTTTCTCTTCTGCTACCTTCTTTGCAACGTTTCTAACTTCGGAAACCAACTTACCGCTGTTCTCTTCTCCCGGATGAAGCAATGCGTAAACGAAATCACAGAATTTCGTTTTAGTGATGTAAATCTCTCCTCTCTTCTCCGCCACCATCTCGATAGCTTTCTCTGGACAAGCACGATAACACAGCCCGCAACCTTCGCACCTTATTTCATCCACCTCGAATTCTCTTATAGCCTCAAACCTGCACAACTCTTCACATAGCCCGCACTGGGTGCATCTGTCTTCAATTATCCTAGCCTTCTTCATTCCTTCGAAAGGTATTGTTTCGATAACTTCCGGCTTGAGTAGGATGTGCAGATTTGGTGCATCCACATCGCAATCCGCAACGACGGCATTTGCAAGGGTTGCAAACATCGCGGTAACTGTCGTCTTTCCCGCTCCGCCCTTACCGCTTATAACCGTAACCTGCTTCATAGAGACACCGCTCTGTCGT
>JALWBF010000120.1 GCA_027016055.1 Archaeoglobaceae archaeon
CGGCATCCAATATCAGGGAATCGGGGCTTAAGCCGGTATAGGCTATGATCGCTCCGATATCTTTGGGCATTATCGGCGTTGCGCTACGTTTGAAGTGTTTGAAGAAGTCAGCCGGCTTGAAGGGGAGTATCTTGTATTTAACGCCCAGATGCGTCTCTATTTCATCTCCGTAATTCTTGTTTCTAAGCTCCTCCAGATTTATGATTCCGTGGTGCGTGTGAAGCTGTCCTTCGAACTTCTCAACCAAGAAGCTGTGCCTTCCCTTAAGCAAAACTACGGGCGGCTTGATCATGATTCCTGCAACTTAAGTAGAGCTTCCGCCAAATCCCCTCCGGACTCCTCAAGCGCTTTTCTCGCCACCTCTTCGCTTACGCCGGCCTGTTCCATTATCAGCCTGACATCCTCTTCACTTATCTCCGGCTTTCTCTTTACAACCTCATAGCTCCCAGTTACCTGAAACATCTCTATACCCCTTCCAGAAATCTTAGTAACGCTTGGATTTTTAAAGATCAGCTCTTCGGTGGATGTTCTTATTATCACTTCCTCGGCATCCAATTCTTCGATGTCGATTCCCATCTGTTTCATCATCTTCTTCATCTGCTTGATGTTAGTTGGAAGCATAGTGTTGAGTTTGCAAGAAGATAATAAATGTTTACCTAATCCAGATCAAATAGTCTTCTAAAATCTTCATCTTCGAACTCTCTGAATCTAACGTTTTTGTCCATAAGCCACCTGACGAGTTTTGCATTCGGATGAACTATAACAACCTCATCCCTATCCATGTCTGAATATACGTATCCGCTGTTATCGATCACGAATCCGATATCGTCTACCTTGGACTCGTATTCGTCGTATGAGATGGCTATGATTAAATGTTTCTTGATACCGAGTTCCTCTTCGAGCTCGACCTTTGAAGGGATGCCATCGACATAATCCCAGTTATAGCCGTCCTTAGGCTTTATAACCACATATCTCGATCCATCTGTAAGAATTCCGTATTTTGCACCGGTTAATGCACATATTCCGCATAGCTCCGCTTCAGCTTCCTCGCTTATTTCCCCGAATTTGATTATCATTCCGTATCTTCTCTCACCATACTTCAAAACCGCACAGTCGATCGCAATCGGTTGCTTGAGAAGCGGATGATCCAAGGTTAAATCAGTTTCTATATCCGTATCCTTGTATCCGAGATCTCTCAAAGCTGATAGCAGACGCTCCATAATGGTATTCTGAAATTGGCTTAAGATAACGGTTATGCTGAAACCGTTATATATTATGTATTTAAAATAATCCATGTGAGGGGGGATGTAGAGGTATTTTTAAAGAAAGCCGAGAAGTTCGATTCAGCGGCAAGACACTTTCTGAAAGAAGGAGTATATGACTTAGCGGCTTTTCACGTTGAGCAGGCTTTACGGCTCTACATAAAATACATACTTGCCAAGGTTATAGGATACTTTCCGAAAATGCACAGTTTAACGAAACTTTTTAAGGAGCTGTCAAAAATCGATGAAGAATTTATAAATTTTTATCAAAATAATGAGATAATTCTAAAGGACATAGAAGATGCCTATATACTGTCGAGATACTATCCAAGAGAATATTCAGAAAACGAGGTTAAGAAGATGATAAACACCTTGGACGAATTCAAGAAGAGGTTCGAAAAATGGATATCGTAGATGAGCTCTTAAGGGAAAGAGAAAAAAGATTAAAAATATTTAGAAATTATAAGGATTATGCTAAGATAGTTAAGAAGATCGCAGAGGAGATTTTGGGTGATGTTAAGGTTTACGTGTTCGGCTCGGTTGTTAGGGGAGATTACCATCCGATACTTTCAGACATAGATATAGCCATAATTACAAACTGTTCTGATATAGAAAAGCACTTGAAGTTAAAAGCTAAGGTTGCGAGATTGTTTGAAGATATTTTTGAAATTCACGTGTTAAGCGAAAAGGAATGGAAACTTTACAGAAGGTTTATAGACAAGTTCATCGAGATTAAATAAAAGAAAAAAGGGAAAAATTTGGAGAAATTACTGTCTTCTTCTCAGTAGGTATGTGACTGCTAGCAGTCCAGCAATGGCGAAGACCGCTTCGAATCCAGGAGCCTTCTTCGTAGGTGTTGGCGTCGGCTTAGCGGGTGTCTTCGTTGGCGTAGGCGTAGGTGTCGGAGTTGGCGTCGGGGTTGGCGTAGGCGTTGGTGTTGGAGTCGGAGTCGGTGTCGGAGTCGGGGTTGGTGTTGGCGTAGGTGTTGGTGTGGGTGTGGCTACGGCTGTTACATTCTCCGCTATTGTAACTTCCTTGACTACGAGTATGTCATCGTCTGCACTGAAGTTCTTAGCATAGCTATCCGTTGGCGGTATGTCATAATAATCGTCTATGCTTCCCTTCTCGGTTCCCATAGTGTCTCTGACATAGAGCTTGTAAGTGCCTGGGTCTATGTCACCTGTCGGGATGTTCACTACTGCAACACCGCTGGTATTCAGTGCTACTCTCTGATACTTCCTAAGCTTGGTGCCGAGGTCAAGTATAACGTATATGTAGTCGTATACAATTCCCTTCCTGTTCTCCTTAATTTTCACTGTTAACGGTTCTCCCTTCTTAACGACTGATGGTGCCGTGACCGTTAGCTTAACGGGTTCCACGATCATGGGTATTGTTACTGTTGAAGTTTCTGTGAATATTCCTGTGTCGGGATCCTTAGTATATACATAGATCGTGAACTTGTATAATCCAGTTGGTAACAGCTTGTAACCAGACTGGTAAGTTGACTCCAGCTTGTTGGCGCTTGGGTTGTAGTATGGATATATTGTTGCATACATCCACCAAGTTCCGTTAGCAGTTTCGTTCCACTTCGTGAATCCATTGTTATGTGTGAACCTAACACCACTGCTGAAGTCCTTTCCTACCGGTTCAACACCCTTAGTAACTTTGACTCCATGACCTTCCAGCGTGTATCCAGCGTATAGAACATCATCTGGTTCACCATTTACTTCAATGAAGACTTTCTTTTCACTTCCCTTGACAACTCTTATAACACTCGGAGCCTTTACTATACCCACTGGAACTATAGTTACGCTAAGCTGGGTGTATGGATCCCTCGACAGATCAAACGTCTGACCATCGGGTGAAGCTATAACATACAGTATGTATGATCCTTCTCTAGCGCTCTTGTTTACAGTCAATGTCACCTCGAATTTACCGTTGGATGTCGAAATAACCATTGGCTTGCTTGATAGATCACCCCTCTCACTGGATGGTATCTTGTGGACATTGTCAAATACGGGCTCATCATCGGTGAACAAGAAGACTGTGCTCGTTGGAGCTTCACCCGTTAGCTTCACCTGGCTACCTCTTGTTAGGGTAGTCATGCTTAGAGATGCCTTTATCGTAGCCTTTACAACCGATATTGTAACTACATCAGTAACAGACTTGTCGCTTGCTAAAGTGGCGGTAATTGTGTATGTCTGCTTCGGTGCATTCGGATTGATATAGAGTTTGGATGTCTGCCATGTTCCGTCCTCAGACACGTATACCTTTATAGTGCTACCCGGAGTTGCTTGCACTGGATTCAGCACATCGTATACGAATAAGTATTCGGTAGTTCCACCCACCTTGAAGCTTGGATTGGTTATATCGATTTCCTCACCGCTTGCTGCATTAGCAGTACCCTTGATTATTATTTCTTCACCAGGAACATATGTAAGCTTAGCCAATGTGAACTTGATCTTCGGCTTCATCACCGTTATATAGTATGTAGCCTTAGCTCTGTAGCTAACACCAGTCGGCTGCGAAGCTAAGGTTCTATTTGTCACAACGACGACATCGATCTCGTATGAACCAGTGCCCCAAGCGACCTTTACTGGTATATCCTTAAGCAATTCCCATGTTCCGTCGCTGTTTATGGTTACGCTAATTGTTGCGTTTGCAAAGTCTGTCGTAACATCAACTTTAGCTCTTGTCAACTTACTTAGTTTGTAGTCTCCCAATGTGGTGTTATACTTGATAAGTGTGCCATTAGGCAAGAATGCAAATATGTATACTTTGTTGTCATGTCCAGAGTCATAAGACGAGTTAGTCTCAGCTACATTTGTAGTACCCTTAATTGAAATCGACTTAGTCAGGTATACTACTGAAGGAACCGTAGCCGTTACCTTTGGTCTTACAAGGTTGAACTCTATGCTCTTCTTTGCAAGAACAACACCAGTGCCCTTTAGCGCATAAACTGTGAACTTATATGGTCCCTCCGCAACAGAAGTCAGCTTATCAGTATAGAGCTTAACTT
This sequence comes from Archaeoglobaceae archaeon, assembly GCA_027016055.1. Taxonomy (GTDB): domain Archaea; phylum Halobacteriota; class Archaeoglobi; order Archaeoglobales; family Archaeoglobaceae; genus WAKM01. Next base: position 4,282 of record JALWBF010000120.1, read on the forward strand.
CAACTTCTTTTCCGCTCGTTAGGTTATCATATACAGACCAGCTACCAGTACTGTTCATCAAAGCCTTTGAAAGAGTGCCGCTGTAAGGACCGTCCAAGCTGTACTTGACTAAATACTTACCAGTTACGCCTGAAACTTTTACCTTGAATACAACAATGTCTCCAATTGCTATTGGCGTTCTTGGGTTCTTAATGCTAACAGTTATTATAGGTTTAGCAGTGGATACGTTTATTAGACACGTGAAGTTGAATGTTATTGTCTTCGTGTTGTTCTGCGCCTGAAGTAAGATCCAATAGAGTCCTGGGTCCAATGCATTATAAGATACACTCTGCCCAACAGCAGTTACTTGACCTAATGTGGTCATATCACCAGTCCACTTGTTCTTAGCATAGAATATACCTTTGCTGAATCCACCCATGGTTATGCTGACAAGTTTAACCTCAACGTATGATCCGTAATCATACTTTACCCAAGCCGGCTTTGTTGGTGTTTTATTGTAATTTGCTGGATTAATGAACTCAATCGTTGCTGTAACTCCCTTCGTTGTATTTGTGAGTTGCACATTAGCCGCGCTTGCAGTCACTGCCATCAATAAAATCAGCAGTGTTGCAATCCCTATTTTAATTCCCACACCTTTCATACCTCTCTACCTCCCAAAACCAAACGGTTCTTCCACCTAACCATATATAAACCCTACTCTTTGTGACGGCGGAGATAGCTATTCTGTTAGCTACCCCCGCCGTCACCTTTCCTTTATAAAATCCATGACATATTTAAGCTTTTTGCTATAGAATGCATAATAAAAAACAATTAAAATCGTCAAACAGCGTAGAAGCAATCGTTAATTAAACTAGGTTCCATATCCGCTCATGCCTTAACCTTGCCCTTCCAAGAATACCCAACTACATAACTGTGAAAAATAAATTTTTCAAAAATTAATTTGTGATTAAACCTTTTAAACAGGGCAGTTTCTGGCAATTCTGTTATGTGGAGCATACTCAAAGCCTTGAGAGAAAACCCTCAAATTCTTATAGAATCACAAAGGAAGAGAGGAGAAAGTATTGAAATAGTCGAAAAAGCAATAGAGCTCGATAAACTATGGAGACAGAAGCTCAAGGAGCTGAATAGGCTAAGGCACGAGAGGAACAAGCTATCCCAAGAGATAAAATCTGCTCCGAAGGAGAAAAGAGCCGAACTGATTGCAAAAGCTAAAGAAATTTCGGAACTGGTTAAGAAAGGAGAAGAGGAGCTTAGGAGGATTGAGGAAGAGCTTAACAAGGTTCTGCTTTCGATTCCGAACATACTGCATGAATCCGTTCCGGAAGGGAAAGATGAGAACGATAACGTGCCCATAAGGTTTTGGGGTAAGCCGAAGGTTTACAAGGAGCATTTGGATCAATTTCTGGAGCAAACGAAGGGTTTCGATGTCGAATACGAAATAATAGATAAACCACCTTTGGGGCATGCTGATGCGGTAGAGAAGTTCGGCTGGGCGGACATAATGAGGGCTGGAAAGGTTGCCGGCTCGAGGTTTTACTACCTGTTTGATGATTTGGTTTGGCTGGACTTTGCCTTAACATGCTACGCTCTGGATTTCCTCGCTAAGGAAGGATTCAAGATAGTAAATCCACCTTACATGATGAGAAAGGAAGCCTATCGGGGGGTTACGGCTTTCAGCGATTTCGAGGAAGTTATATACAAGATAGAAGATGAGGATCTATATCTCATCGCGACTTCCGAACATCCCCTCGCGGCTATGCATATGAATGAGGTGCTTGAAGAAGACGAACTTCCTTTGCTTTACGCCGGAATAAGCCCGTGCTTCAGAAAGGAAGCTGGAGCTCACGGAAAGGATACAAAAGGTATCTTCAGAGTTCATCAGTTCAACAAGGTGGAACAGTTCGTTTATTGCTTACCAGATCAGAGCTGGGAGTGGCATGAGAAGCTTATAGAAAACGCCGAAAAGCTTTGGCAGGGTCTGGGGATTCCGTATAGAATCGTGAACATATGCTCGGGAGACATCGGCATTGTTGCGGCGAAGAAATACGACTTGGAAGCTTGGATGCCCGCTCAAGGCAGATACAGAGAGATGGTATCATGCAGCAATTGCACGGACTGGCAGAGCTACAGGCTTAACATAAGGTTCGCTGAAGAGAGGGGAAAGCCTACGAAGGGTTTCGTTCATACGCTGAATTCCACTGCCATAGCCACAACGAGGGCAATCACGGCTATAATCGAAAACTACCAGCTTGAAGACGGTAGGGTCGAGATTCCGAAGGTTTTAAGAAAGTATCTCGAGCCCATAGAATGCGCTCCGAAGGAATACATCGAGCCCAAAAAGGTTTAACAATCTAAATAATTTCGCTGAGGGATAAAACGTCAACATCCTTGCGGACTTTATTCCTAAGCTTTTTATCCTCCGTAACGAGTTTGTCTGAGTGTTCTATTGCGAGTTGAACGTAGATCGCATCGTAAAACGTAATCCCGTATCTATTTGCAGTTTTAAGCGTCTCTACGTAATCCGGTTCAGCTAATTCTATTTTATCGACTACACTCATCAACATCTTTAGAAATTCTAAGCCTGTCATTATATCCATGGTTTTATGCAGATAAACTTCCTTCCACACAACATTCCCCAACTCGTATCTTACAAGTTGTGATGACTTTGCATCCTTTAGAATCGTTAGTTTCTTGTTTTTAACCGCTAAGAATATTGAACTGGCATCCAATATCATCTTTCCCTGTCCTCCCTAATAGATTCAACGACCCTCTCAATTGGTATCTTATTAAGAACTTCATCGAATTTTTCGATTTCTTTTTCCAATTCCTTAAGTTCTATTTCCCTTGCTACTTCCATTAAAGCTTCTTTCATAACCTTGCTCGGAGATACACCGGCTTTTTCGAGTTTTTCTTTAATCTCCCTCGGCACTTTCACGGAAACCGTCACATACTTACCCATATTATCAAGTAGCACGGTAAGAATATAAGGTTTACCTGAGGGTTTACCTCATATTATTTCCTTAACCTTATCAACTATCTTAGGCAAAACTTCGCCAGCTTTTCCGTGCAAAACTATGTCGAAAAGCCGATCCTTATCCGTGGGATCGGCATTTATCATAACAAGCTTAGCACCGCTATCCTTGGCTATGAAAGGAATGCTCGCGGCCGGATAAACTTGCAGAGAAGAGCCGACTACAATGAATACATCCGATCTCTTGGCCTCCTCAATTGCCTCGCTCAAAACTTCCTTGGGCAAGGCTTCGCCGAAGAAGACTATCCTCGGCTTTAGGTATAGACTTCCGCATTCGTCGCATGCAACTTCGCCCCTCTTAATTCTATCAACCAAATCGTCCCATCTGTATGTTTTTCCGCAATCCAAGCAATCAACGAATTTCAACGAGCCGTGAAGCTCGAGAACTCTTTTACTTCCGGCTTTCTGATGTAGCATGTCGATGTTCTGAGTAATTACCGCTTTTACGATTCCCATTTTTTCAAGCTCAGCAATCGCGTAATGTCCAGCATTGGGCTTGGCTTTCGTCTTCAAAATCAACTCCCTTGCGAAGTTCCAGAAAGCTTTGGGATTCCTCATGAATCCCCGAATTGAAGCAACTTCTTCTGGATCGAACCTCTTCCACAGCCCGTTCTTTCCTCGAAACGTCGGAATTCCGCTTTCAGCCGAAATGCCGGCTCCGGTGAAAACCACAGCATGCTTTGAATTGGCGAGGAGTTCGGCAATCTTTTCTATCAACCAATCCATTAAAATTACTTAAAAATTTGAAAATTTATTACTTTGGCTACGCGAGGTAGCAGTTCACACCAAACAGGCAGACTAAATGCAAAACCTTTCGAAATCGGTAACTAACAACTGGCGAGATATAAACGACAGCTGAAGTTCATTGAAAGGGTTATCCTGACGGGACGATACGCTACTCAGTAACTGAAGATAAGGAGCCGATAAAACTTGCAAATATACACCGAAACCACTAACGTTCTTTCTTGGAAATCTTTTTGGAGAAACCTTTAACGTTTTTTCCACAAAAAACTTAATTCATCGATCACACAGTTTCGAAGAAAAACTTTATTAATTCTCCAACAATCATTGCTTAGCATGGCGAGAAAGAGAAAGGCGAGGGTAAAGGATAAGTGGAGTCAGAAGAAATGGTTCACGCTTATAGCTCCGGAATACTTCGGCATGGCGGAAATAGGAGAAACGCCGGCGGACGATCCGAACAAAGTCATAAACAGA
>JALWBF010000121.1 GCA_027016055.1 Archaeoglobaceae archaeon
CTCATGGCCCGTACGGATCTTCGGCTTGGCGGGCCGTTACCCCGCCAACTACCTAATCCGCCGCAGCCCCATCCTCGGGCTGCACGGCGCCTTGCGGCAACCGTGCACTTTCGGGGATGGGGGAATTCCACCGCCCATCCCCTATGGGGGTTTAGCCCCAGTTTCCCGGGGTTATCCCCCTCCCGAGGGCAGGTTGGCCACGTGTTACTGAGCCGTCCGCCGGTGCGCGGACTCCGAAGAGCCCGCGCCCCATGACTCGCATGGCTTAGTCCCAGCCGGATAGCAGCGGCCTCTGGCAGGATCAACCAGAATTGGCGGGGGAGGAAGGGCGGTGAATACGTCCCCCTCGCCCACCGGGTTTACCCTGCTGGCAAGCCCATCTCAGACGTGTCCCATTGGACACGTCTTCACCACTATACCGCGGGTGGGAACCCTACCCCTCATCCCGGGCTTAGCGCCCTATCGGGGTCCTTGCCGGACCCGCGGTTTCTAACATACTTTAGCAATTTGAGATTTATAAGACTTATGCTTTACTTCTTCCAAGCCACAGGAGGTATTTTATCCTTGCACGGCGTCGATATTTAAGCTTTTTGCCCATCTTAAGTTTTAAGGCAATCCGAATGCATACGTTTTGGGTTTAAAATTATTGCGGTTCAGCACCGATGATTTTCAATACTTCTTTGATTTCAGAGATAAAGTTTGAAATGACTTCTTCATCAACGTGAGGCATTATCACAAGCCTTATCGCCTTGGGATTTGATATCGTCGAAATTATCCAGTCCCTTTTCATTAGCTCCTCCTTAATCCTTTCAGCATGCTCAGTTCTGAAGCATACGATGTTCATAACGGGCTCGATCACGGGTTCGAATCCTAAGGATTCCATCTCCTCCTTCACCATTTCGGTCATCTTTAGGCATCGCCTTACGATCCTCCTCATACCTTCAAACCCCAGATATCTTAAGACCGCGTAAGCGGAAGCAACTCCGGTTCCGGGGCGTGTGCCGGTTAAAGTCCATTGCGATCTCGATGTTAAATACGGTGTCGTAACCTCCAAAGCCTTGAGGTATCTTTCATCCCTAAAAAGAATTCCGCCGGCTGGAATCGTAGCCATACCCATCTTATGCGGATCGACCGTGATTGAGGAAACCCCTTCGAGTTCAAAATCGAACTTGACTCTGTTATCCATGAAGGGTATCACAAGCCCGCCGAAAGCGGCGTCGACGTGTAAATCGATACCGTGCTCGACAGCTATTTTCGACAGCTCATCGATGGGATCTATCTGCCCAAGCTCCGTCGTGCCGGCGATTCCGACTATTCCGATCGTTCTTTCATCTATAAGAGATTCCACGGATGCCGGATTTACCCTGTAATTTTCATCGAGTTCCGCTTTTCTAACCTCAACTCGCAACAAATCGCCGAGCTTGTCAAAGGAAAAATGAGCCGAGCTCGGAACAACTATATTTGGCTTATCAAACCTTTTGAGATTTCTGAACGACCTTATCGCCTGAATGTTTGCTTCGGTTCCTCCTGAACATATGTAACCCTTCGCATTCGGATGATGAAGTATTTCGCCCAAAAGTTTGACAAGCTTTTTCTCAAGCTCTCTCGTTCCTCTAAATATTCCCGGATCCCCCAAATTCGTTTCGATGAACATCTTGTGAGCCTCCACTGCTATTGGATGAGGAACCGTGCACATGGAACCGAGAACCCTTGAATAGGGGATATCCTTCCTTCTGAACTCCTCAAGCTCCTTCAAAACATCCATATCTCTCCGATTTTAAGCCATCTATATAACCATTAACTCGACGATCGTCGTATGTAAAGTTAAAAATAGCTTCGAACGATTCTGGATTCATGGATACCGCAAACGATTTTAGAATCAGACTCGCCGAAAAGGGCTTAAGTGAGCTCGAAAGGATAATTCAAGCCGTCAAAGTTCAGGGGAGAAAGGAGATTTTAAAGGAGATCAGAAACATGCAAAGCGAAATGCAGATAGTGAAATACTCCTACCTCAGCCCGGACGAACTTACGGAGCTCGAAAATTTCAAGAACATCGTTAGAAAGGCTGAGAAACTAAGAGAAGCTCTTAAAAATGCGGAGAGGGATTTCAACTGGAAGCTTGCCGACTATTGGCTCGGATATCTTGTGGATTTGCAGAAGCTCATGAAAAGAGGTGTCATCTCGAAGCCTTACGAAGCTATAAGATTCTTCAGCGGTGAAATCGTAAATAGGAAGAGCTTAGGCAAACTCTGGCTATGCAACGTTGATTGCGGATTCAGAATGGATATAATAACTAACAGCGATGAATTCAAGCCGAACACATTCGCGGTAATCGCTTATCTTCCGCCGAGGGAGTTCGATGGAATGATCAGCGAAGGCATGTTCGTTCCCGCATCTCTGCAAAAGAAGGGGGAGCTTGAATTGGAGGAGATCAGATCCATAGCCGATAAGTTGGGTGAAGTGGAATCGGTTCTCATAGAGTTGTTATCATGAAGATAAGAAGGGATGTTATAAGGCTCGCCTTGGAAATTGCAAGGGAATCGTATCCAAACGAATTCATAGCTTTGCTTACCGGAAGGAAGGGAATCATAGAAGAGTTGATATTTCTACCGTTTCAAGCCGGAGAGACATCGGCGATAATTCACATGGACATGCTACCACTGGGATATAAGATATACGGAACTGTTCACAGTCATCCCTCACCGAACTGTTCCCCGTCGCCCCAGGATATACAAATGTTCATGAAACACGGTATTATTCATATAATCGTATGCTATCCGTTCAGTGAAGACAGCTGGGCTTGCTACGATAAGAGCGGAAACCCGATTTCAATCGAAGTTATCGATTAGAAATCCTTATATCCTTTAGAATCGTTAATCGATGCAAATGCGTAGAACGGTAAAAGATCTCCTCGTTGAAATAAAAGATACCTCCGAACTTATGGTCGATTTAGCCTATTCCGCATTGCTTTTCGACAACGAGGACATAGCAGAGGAGGTTCTTGAGCTTGAGGACAAGATACTCAACCTTCTGAGACAGATAAGAATCGTATCGATTTTAGCCGCGAGAAGGGTGGATGAAGCCGAGTCGGTCTCTTCGATACTGCAGATAGCAGATGCAGCTCATCGCATCGGAAACGCTGCTGGAGATATTGCAACCTTGGTGCTAAGGGGATTCAAGCTACCGAAAGAATTTATAAATTTAATTTTATATTATTCTGAGGAAACATCGGTAAAGGCTGTCGTTTCCGAGAACTCGGAAGTTGCAAACAGAACCCTCGGAGAGGTTAAGTTGCATACGAGAACCGGTATGAGGGTTATCGCCATAAAGAGGGGATTCGAGTGGATATTCAATCCGGATAGGAATACGAAGATACTGATCGGGGATGTTCTATTTGCAAGGGGAGATATAACGGGAATTCCCAAGTTCTTCGAGCTCGTAACAGGAGAGCCCAAGGAGATCAAGGAGGAGAAAATCGAAATCGAAATCGAGGATCTCGACAACGCTGTTGACACCGTTATTGAGATGAAGAACCTTTCAGAGTTGGCTGTGGATCTCAGTTACTCCTCACTTCTCTATTACAACGAGGATATAGCCCAGGAAGTTGCGTATTTGGAGGAGAGAATAGATAACATGAAGTTCGAGCTTCAGCACTGGGTTTTGAGAAGTAGCAGGCATTTCGAAAAGATCAAACCGCTCGTAGCCCTTCTCGACTTGGCAACTTCATCCGAGCAGATAGCGGATTCGGCTAAGGAGATTGCGGAAATAGTTCTGCAGAAGCTCGATATACATCCGATATTCAAGGAGGCGATGAGGGAAACGGATGAAATAATTACGATGGTTGAAGTCGGAAAGAATTCGAAGCTGGACGGAAAAACGCTTGGGGAAGCGAAGGTTGAAACAGCTACGGGAATGCACGTTATTGCGGTGAAAAGGGGAAACAGATGGATCGTAAATCCGAAGGCATCGACGAAGATACATGAGGGAGATTTGCTTATAGCCAAGGGGACGAGGGAGGGGGAGATGCTACTTAAAAAGTTGTGCGTTGGATAATAATATTTATTTCATAAAGTTTAAAATTTCATCGATATTTAATTTCAGCTCTTCAAGCTTTTTCTTAGCTCTGCTGAATGCGTTGTAGTTGTATTGAACATTTTTAGCCTTATTCTGGATTGCTTCGAACTCCGAAGGTGAAAGAATCTCCCTGAGAAATTCCATAAAGTTTTGACGGTAGATAACCTTCACTTCCGATCTATCGACGAGCTTCCTTCCGTTAAATCTGAAGGCTTCAACCTTCCAGCATCGCTCGCATTCCGAGATCATCAATGTGTCGTCGACCCAAGCCTTCTGGAACATCATTCCTCCGCACTTGCAGAATCCGCCGAATACGTTACCGTCTACTTTTTCTGCTCTAAGAGCCTTGTTTTCTATTATTACGACCGAAAACGGATCTATATAGAATATTCTTGACATATCAGACCGGAACGACCTTCTTTACTTCCGGAATCCTACTCCTCAGGTGCTCCTCAACGAACATCGTAAGCGTTATTAAGGAAAGGGGACATCCCTGACAAGCTCCGAGCAGTTGAACCTTAACAACCCCTTCTTTTTCATCAACATCGACAACTGCTATGTTTCCGCCATCCTTCATCAATGCGGGGCGTATTTCCTTTTCAATGACCTCCTCAACCTTTTCTCTCAGTGACATATCCGATGGTAATCGGGGCAATATTTAATCTTTTTGCGTTTAGAGGATGCTCGCATCTATTGCGATTATCTCCTCTCCATCCTTGTAAACTCTTATATCCCCTCCGCTTTCGGATACAACCACAGCTATAGCTTCAGTTTCCCTCGTTATTGCAGCACACGCAAGATGCCTTCCGCCGAACCCCTTCCTGATCTTTAAATCTTTCCCGGAAACATCCAAATATCTACCGGCAGCAACGATTATTCCCTCTTCGTTGATAACAAAAACACCATCAAGCTGTGCGAACTCCCTTATACTCTCCCAAGTGGCGGGATTCGTAATATCTCGCTCATGCGGTGGATGGCACTCGTATGGGTTGAGAATAAGTTGCCTCGATCTCTTCAGAACCTCCTCGACGTCGCCAATCACAAAGGCCGTTCCGATCCTTCTTCCTTCCCTCCCCTTCTGAGCTATACTCATCGCAACGTTTAAAACCGCTCTGAGCACCTTTGGATGAACTCTCTCCGCACATTCAGCTAAAGCCTTTTGAATCTTGCTCTTTTCAAGTTCCACAAGTATTATGCCTTTCAGAGAATCCAAATCAACAACACCTACAGCCCTCCCGGTTAATTCAACACCCTTAAAATATAAAAATGTTGAAATGTAATCTTTGGTCTGAATAAAAGCCGTAGCTCTTTCAATAAGACTCTTTCCTATAAATTCTTCACCCATCTCCTCTTCGATCGAAAAAAAGAGGCTTTCGAGCATCGTTGCATAGCTTCTCGGAGCGAGAAATATTTTTACATCATCATCGCTAACCTCAGGCTCTTTTCGGGATATTACGACAATTATATCGGAATTTATCTTTTTAGCTATAGAAAGGGCGTGCTCCATTAAATGATTAAGCATCAAAATTTTTTTAAGCAAGGAGGATTTTAACTTTACGCAGCTCAAATATAAAATTTAGTTAAACATAAACATGTATACAGCCGGTATTTCATCCGAGTTGTTCAGGAAAAGTGTAACGTTGTTCGGAAACGTTAGAGTCATGTTAACCCTTTGATTGAGCTTAACTCCCTTAAAATATACATAATTACCGCAGTTCGTCGTGTTAAACTTCAGAACCGCTTGGTTTATATCTACCTTCTCTATCTCGAAATTCGTTCCATTTATCAGCTTGGTAATCTCATCCTTGATCTGATTCGCACCAAACAGAAATACGCCAAGCTTCTGAATACCGTTTAATTCGTAGTTTATAGTTACCGTTACGTTCGAATATCCGTAATGAACGTTCATAGAAGTTACCGCAAGCAGTGCGAGTAGTGTAGCGAGTAGCATCATTGCTTAAGCGATGTAGTAGAATATAAATGTTTCTCATTTTTATCAAATTCTCGTAAAAAATTGATAAATTATAAATTATTTCGGTTTTTCCATAAGTTTAATTTTTGATAGTGTTCCGCCATCCTTCGCATGCGGACTTCTGAAGACCGTATCGTTCGACTTCTCTATTTCTCTCGCCTCCTCGGCCAATTTCGACGCAATTCTCATCATCTCATGTGCGGAACAAACGAGTGGTATGTATTTCTCCGGATCCTTCTCGAAAAAGCATGCCTTAACCGTTATATCCGCCACCTTTTCGGCTATGAAGTAAGAAGCCATAGCTTTGGCTTTTGAATAAGGATTGCTGAACCTCCCGGCTTCGACTGCTTTTTGTGCCGTAACTACGAGCTTCGGCAACTCGGGCTTTTCCCCCTTCTTTATCTGATCGATTACCCTATCTATCTCCTCCTGCACGAGCCTTAAGGCTCCGGTATTTGCGAGGACGTTTATTACGTATGAATTATATAGAGCCATTTCAGTCGGATCCAAGAACTCCCTTCTCGCACCTATCATTGAATCTGCCGTAACGAGTATGTAGCCGAAACCCTCCCTTTCAAGCTCATCCTTAACCTTTTTAGCCGGAGCATCGCTTATAACGATCGTAGGTCTATCCTTAAAGATCTCTCTTGCAGCCTTCGGTGCCGGAAGGGATGCATTCGGAGAAACTATTAACACCAAGTCGGGATCGAACTCCTTGAGCTTTTCCGCAACCTTGGCTTCGCTTTCCCTCATCTTCGCCCCCGTCGTTAAAACTCTAACTTCCAAATCTTCCCTGTCGGCTCTTTCATCCAAAAGATATTCGAGCAAAACAGCGGTTCCTATTGCACCCATCTTAAACACGCCAACCCTAACCATGTCCAAAAATAGCATGATCAATTATATTAGATTTGTTAAGTCAAAGTGAAAAATATTTATCGATTCAAATACAAACCTATTACAATGTTTTGGAAGCTTAAGAAGATGTTTGAAAAGGGTAAGGAGAAGGAGATAGTCGATTTAATTAGAGATCACATCACGCTCATTCGAGATGCCTGCGAAATCTTTAGTAACTGTATAAAGGAGAACGATAAAGTTTCGATATCGGAGGTTTGCGAGATAGAAAAAATCGGGGATTCCGTAAGGAGGGAGATAGTTCTTAAGCTATACGAAGGCGCGTTTTTGCCGGGGATTAGAGGTAACCTTTACAGGCTCGCCGAAACGCTTGATGAGGTTTTGGATACAATAGAAGATGCGACGATTATGTTCATGATGATTCCAAAGCTCAACGAAGACATAATGTCGGAATGTGTTAGAATCGCCGAGATAAATTTAAAGATGGCTGAAGAGTTGCTCCAAACCTTTGAAGCTCTTAGAACTGAGGAGGATTTAAAGGATAGAACGATTAGGATTAGAATTCTGGAGGAGGAGGTCGATGCTATAAAAAGAGATATATTTAAAAAACTTATGAAAACCGATGTCCGTAACTTCTGGGAGGGTATGGCCGTATACAATTTTATAAAGCATCTTACAAACGTAAGTGATTTGATCGAAGATGCAGGCGATATTATACAGATTCTCAACGTTAGCTTAAGGTAGCTGCAAAGCTTTAAAGCTTGTCTTCAAAATAACCCAACATGATTCAGATCGGGGTCATCGGAGCTTCCAAGTGTGATGAAAGACTCTACCGAATAGCCATGAAGGTCGGGGAGCTTTTAGCAGAGAAAGGCTGTATCGTTGTTAACGGCGGGCTTGGAGGAGTTATGGAAGCTTCGGCTAAGGGAGCTAAGCTGAAGGGCGGAATTACCGTCGGAATCTTGCCGAGCGATTCGAAGGAGCATGCAAACCCATACATCGATATAGCGATAGTTACGAACATGGGTCATGCGAGGAATATTATAATCGCACACACGTGCGATGCTCTAATTGCAGTTGGCGGAGAATACGGAACTATTTCGGAGATGGCGATAGCTCTGAAGATTGGCAAGAAGGTCGTAGCCATAGAGCCAATGGTAACGTTGCCCGGAGTTAAAGTGGTTGAAACACCGGAAGAAGCTGTCGAGGAAGCTTTAAAAGGGCTGAGACGTCAAATTTAAATAATAAATTAAAGCAAACTCGGAGCATGGGTAAAACGATAGCTGAAAAGATATTCTCGAGGGCTTGCGGTAGGGATGTTAAAGCCGGAGAATTCGTCTTCGCTCCGGTAGATATGGCTATGGCCAACGATATTACAGCACCTCTTGCTATAAAAGCTTTTAACGAAATAACAGACGGAGGAAGGGTATTCGATCCTAAGAAGATAGCAATCGTTTTGGATCATCAATCTCCAGCGGACAGCGTTCGGGCGGCTGAGAACCACAAGATGCTGAGGAAGTTCGCCGAGGAGCAAGGTGTAATATTCTACGATGTCGGAGAGGGAATAGCCCATCAGCTTATGGT
>JALWBF010000122.1:0-1664 GCA_027016055.1 Archaeoglobaceae archaeon
ATCCCTATTACAATACCGAGAATCAAACCGAGCAAAATGTTGTTCTTCATTATTCCCTGCTTCCTATCAAACTGCTAATGTGCTCGCAATTTCTGCCGCCCAACGTTGGCGTAAGCCGCCCGCCGTGCCGGGCAATCCGAGACTATTTCACCAGAACCACAGCGGGCGAATTTCGCGCCGCTTACCAGCCGCCGAAGGCGGGTCGGCTTAACGCGGGGTTGGGCAATGATGTACAACTATCCGTCCTCATCATCTAACCTTTCGTTATCTAACCATTTCTGAGCTTGGCTCTCTATGCTATCTAATGCACCTTGAACAAATTCATATGCTTTTCTAAACGGCGCAATGATATAAGCATTGTAGATATCTCTAATAATTCGCACTAGGTTTCTTAACGCTTTAGCAATCTTAGCCCCACCCAACGCGATATACATAGCCGCTATTTTTATTGTGCGCCACACAGTGTGAATTACCGATAAGAAACCTTTTAGAATGTCCACCCCTACTTTAAACATTCCAGCGGCTATAATGAAAACCACCCCTAGAGAAACCACTAAAATTTTTATAAAGCCCCATCCGATCAGCGTACTAACAATCGCAGCTAAAACAAAATATAGGGTTATGAACAACCAATACTCACTACTAGCCTGTTTCAATTTCTGATGTCGTACAAATCTGTTGATAACATATCTAATCGCGACACCAGAGAAAAGGAAAATAATAGGCCACTTAGCAGAGACATAAGAAGTATTTATCTCTATTACAAAGATTGTTTTTCCAAAAACCGTTATTCCGCTAAATTCCGGGAGGATATTAATTATTAAGTCGTGGTAGAGCTGCAACAACTTGTTTATAGGCGTTCTCCCTAAGAGAGGAACAGACGATATAACCTTCTGGATAGCGTCGGTATAGTAAAACACTAGCGCAAATACTAAGGTGAATGAAGCCACATATTCCGCAACGCTTTTTGCTGTACTAAATATCACTAAAAGCGTCACTACTACAGCAATTCCCAGAAACATCATTACAATGCCCATAGGGAATAAGACATTTGATACATATTGCCAAATATCCATTTTCTCCTCATGCACAGGTTGATATTATTGCCCAACGTGGGCGTAACCTGCCCGCCGACTTTGCAATCCGACACAAGTTGATTGTACCCAACTTTGCCCGATTCGCGCCGCCTACCCACCGCCGAAGGCGGGTCAGGTTAACGCGGGGTTGGGTTGCTTTTTAAGGTACCTTTCTCACCAATGTGGAAACGGCCTCAATTCTTTGATGTAAATTCAGCATACTGGATACAATTTCTGATTTTGGATCGTCTATAAGTAAAACAAAAGGAGTGAATGCTTTTGTAATATCGGGGGTATAGGCATTAAATTCGATATACAAGTGCTTGCGGTCAACAATCACAAAAGTATTTGTAAATAAAGGCTCAACTGTGCGAAGACTCGCAAGTTCTGGGTTTGACTTACTAATATTTACAATAAATTGGGAAGTTTTGCGATAATACTCATCGTATGGGAAAATTTCATTTATGCTGTGCTTTTCAGGAATTTGCACAATCCGGCAAAACTTAAATGGCTCATTCTTGGCTTGTTTTTCCAAAATTTTTTCTTGTATCAGCGAGAACAAAGCCTCTCTTTCGGGACTTTTTAATG
>JALWBF010000122.1:1674-2564 GCA_027016055.1 Archaeoglobaceae archaeon
TGCTGTCTGGCCAAATTCGTCAGCGACAATCTTAAAACGTGCATTTGCTATTTCTATTTGCTGATTTGTGTCTTTCCACATGGATAAAATCAGAGGTGCTGTAGCGAGAAAAACCAAAACAGTTACAGCAAAAGCAAGATAAATTAAATTTGGCTCCGTAAAAAGGGACGGGAAAAGTTTGTCTAACACAGGCCCAACAACAATACCAATAATTACTGATAGACCTGACAAAATACCATCACGCCACTTACTTGCGAGCAATCGTTTTAGAGAAGATTTTGCAGTTCCCATTATGTTTACCTGGGCTTGTATTTTTAAGCAACCCAACGTGAGCGTTAGTTGCCGAGCGGCAACGTCCGATTCCCTTGCTGGCACGACAACCTGAATTTGAAAATCGCGCCCGCGTACCCGCGAGCGAAGCGAGGTCAACTGCACGCATTGTTGGGCGTGGGACACCCCGCAGCCTGTGGGGGAACACCTTTGTTTGCCGTTGCTGCGTTGCCTTGCGATTAGCGGGGAGCCCCCCTGACGGAAAACACCCGCCAACCGTACCACGACGACGGCCAGCCTCAGGCGCAGGCCGGAACAGCGTTGGTTGACGCTTCAACGCGTCCCTTCACGCGCCCTTGCGGACAGGCCACCCCGGCTGGCAAGGCACCCTGGCTTGCCATGCAAGCCCGTCACCGCTGGCGCACGGACACGGCCAAAACACCCCCTGCCTGACCCGAACCTTGGCGGGCAAGGCGCTTGACCGGACGAGTCCCTTGCTGACGCACGGCGCGGCAGGACGAGCAAGCCGGTGAGCAAGGAGCGAGAACCATACGCCCTTGCTGGCAACACCTCGTTGCACAGAGCCCGCCAACCCGACGAGCGGGCGTGACGGCGGGCTC